>JBCBLJ010000513.1:0-6145 GCA_038520195.1 Planctomycetota bacterium | reverse complement strand
GTTGATAAGTCTCTGTCGTTCGCTACTTGCCGGACGCGTCGAAATCCTCCACCTCGAAAACGATCGTCGAGCATACGATGGCAGAAACGCCACGCTGTGCGGCTTTGGCAGCACGGTCTCAGTGGCCGAAGCAAAAACGGTGAAAGCCAATTGAAGCGAGTCCAGGTAGTGCGATCAACGCTCGGCTCCGCGAATCAGATGCCGACGATTACCTTGTGGTTTCAAAGTGCACTCTCGACGCGTGTCTTCGCGTTTTCCTTGACTCTATGTGTGGCAAATCCAGAAAGGACGGTCCAGTGCACTTGCACTCATTGGTTCGCCGTTCGAAGTCAAACCGCCCGCTCGACAATCCAGCTTTCGCAGTCCTCTATTTCAGTCCCAGACTTGCCCGCCTGACGTGCTTTCTTGCGGGCTTCACGCCTTGCTTTTCTTTTCGCTTTGTCATCTGGAGTAGGTGCATTGGTAGAGTCCGCTGTCCCCTTCAACTCTGACGGCACCGTAATCTTCTTGCCTCGGATATCGAGTTGCTTGACGATTTCGATTTGCTTGTCGAGCTGACCCGGTTCGGCTGCGTTGCCTCCACGAACAAACTCCCCGAAAGGACGACCGATCTCTGCGAGGTCCTGTTGCATGAGATTGCGCATCTCTTGAAGGCGAGGGACCTGAGCCTTCTTATCGGCTAGGTTGTTCCTTTCTCTTGGGTCACTCTTCAAGTGGTAGAGTTGATCTTCTTCGAAGAAACCGGGGCGATCCGCTCCTCGCACTCCGATGCCCAGACGTCCGATATAGGACATGGCTCGCGGCAAGTTCTCGGGCTTCGCGTTCTTGATGGCGGCAATCTGTTCTTTGGTGTGGCGGACGGCGATATAGGACCAGTCTTTCGTGACCGTGGCTCGTGCGGCGCCCATTTCGAGATAAAGATGATTCCGCCAGCCGTCGGCTTTTCCGTTCTTGAAGAGAGGCGTGAGACTCCGACCATCGATCCGGTACGACTCGGGTTTCTGAGCCATACCCAGGTCGAAGAAAGTCGGCACGAGATCGATGTTCTGCACCAGCTCGTCACAGACCTGCCCGGCGGGAATTCCATTCGGCCAACGCATGATCATCGGCACCTGGCAGCCGGCGTGAGAAAATAGGGACGCTTTGCCATCGCGGCCGTGGTCCGGCACGAAAATCACGAGCGTGTTGTCATCGATTCCAAGCTCTATCAGCTTTCGCAGAATTGCTCCGAGCGAATCATCGATCCACGCTTCACCAGCGACGTGGCTGTCGGGATCGAAGCCCTTTCCTGTGATTGTCTTGAGAAGTTCAGCACGCGGCGTCATGACGTCTGGAAGACTCCTTACTTCGCCCTCTCCAGTGACCAACGGGTGATCCATGGATTTTCGCCAGGATTTGTCCGGCCCGTGGAGGAGCGTGCTGCAGAGATGTAGATAGAACGGTCCACCTTTGTTTTCTTCAATGAACTCCAACGCCGCGACCGTCGTCCACTCCGGATTGTGCGAGGAATAGGGCGAATGAATGTTTTCCGGATACACGTTCTTGGCCCAAGAAAAGCCAAGTGTCTGAAGGTAACGCCGCATCCAGCGTTCATTGTGCTTGAACTGCGCAGACGTTTCGGGCCCAGGCCGAGCATCTTTGGCAATGTCGATCCATTGATTCTTTCCCTTGTAGAACTCGGGGAAATCGAGCTTGGAAGTGAGGTGAAATTTCCCAACGAACCCCGTGGCGTAACCGGCTTCGCGGAGGACATTTCCAACATTCATGTTGTCGCGTTCGAGCGCAACATTGAAATTGGGAAGACCCTGATTCCCCTTGCCGCCGACGGCTTCGGCGTAGAGTCTGCTGTGCGAGTTCCCAGCGAAACGCCCGGTGAGGAAGCTGTAGCGTGACGGGGTACAAACGGAGCTGCTCACATAGGCGCGAGTGAACTTCATCCCTTCCGCCGCCATGCGATCGAGGTTAGGTGTGTAAGTGTCGCCACCGAATGCGGCGATGCTCGATGGGTTCTGGTCGTCGATCAGAAACAGGATGATGTTCGGGCGCTCGGCATGAACGGTAGCGACCGCCCAGCAGCAAAAGATCAGGAACGGGAGGACGGTTCTCATGGTGAGGCACTTGAAGGTCAGTGTGTGTCATCGCGCTCGGTACGGCGCAAATCATTTGGATGATTCGAGAGATTGGTTGTCTTTCTTCGAATCGCGTGCTTTGATGCGTGCCGCCTTCGCTTTCTCGCGTGCCGCTTTCTTTTCTTGTCTCGACCTCTTTTTCGTCGGAGAGCTCGCCGCCGGCTTCCAGCGTTTGTCCTGTTTGCTCAAGGGGTCCGCCATTTCGTCCAGCCATGCGTTGTATTTGTCCGTCAGTTCGGACACGACGTTTGGATGTCTATCCGCGAGGTCAGTGGTTTCTCTGAGATCTTTTTCTAGATCGAAGAGTTCGAGACGGTCTCGTTCGGCGACCAATTTCCAATCTCCGCTACGAACCGCCCACTTTCCTTTGGCGCCCGCGGAGCTCCAAAAGAACTGGTCGTGTAGTTTGTCGGTCTCGCCCTTAAGTGCCGGAAGAATGCTTTTTCCGTCTAAGGGTTGGTCCTTTGGCAGGGGGAGCCCCGCGGCGTCGAGAGCCGTGGCAAACAAGTCGATCGACCACATCGGGACGTCGCACTTTTTTCCACCCTCCAGTTCAGCCGGCCAAGACACGATGAAAGGCACATGAATTCCGCCTTCGTAGTCCATTTGCTTGAAGCCGCGAAGCGGAGCATTGTTGGCGTGCATGGCGCCGGAGCCGCCGTTGTCCGTCAGGAAAACCAGCAGGGTATTCTCGAAAATATCGTGTTTCTTCAGCGAACTCACAATCTCACCCACGCCCATGTCGAGGTGCTTGATCATTGCCATCAGAGTATCGCGAGTCTTGTCCCCGGTCACATTCGTGATGTCTTCCGCGGGAGCCTCCGGAGGTGAGTGCACGGCGTTGTAGGCAACATAGAGAAAGAAAGGTTCGTCCTTGTGACGATCGATGAAGTCGACCGCTTCCTCGGTGATTCGAGTGGTCAGATACCCCTCTTCCTTGATGGGTTCGAGACCTCGGTAGATCGGGTGATCCATGTCCGAGTGATCGAAGTAGGGATGTGCACCGCGGCCCATGAATCCATAAAACTCATCGAAGCCTCGATTCATGGCGTGGTACTCTTCGGTGAGTCCGAGGTGCCACTTCCCCAATGCACCCGAGACGTAACCGGCCGGCCGTAGTCGCTGAGGAATAAACACTTCATCGAGCGGTACGCCCGAACCTCCTTCCCCGGCGGTGTAGACTCCAAATCGTTGCTGATAGCGGCCCGTCATCAGTCCGGCGCGCGTCGGCGAACACACGTGCCCGCTGGTATAGCCTTGGGTGCAGATGACCGACGACTGTGCGAGCGCATCGATGTTCGGTGTGCTGACTTCCGGTGGCGAGTGTGGGTTGTAGCTAACGTCGGCATAGCCTTGGTCATCCGTGAGGATGATGACGATATTCGGTTTATCCTCCGCCAAAGCGACGGAGGACACTCCGATGCAACCGAGGATCAACGCTTTCACGGGGGACAACGCTTTTAGTACGTGTGAAAGTCTCATGTTTCGATTTGGGTCCTTTCCGAGTTCGGCTCGTCTGTTGAGTCGCGGTTCTTGAATCAGTTCAATCTTCAGAGTCGTTGGGATGAGGTTGCGAGACAACGACCCGTATTTGGTCGACGGCCGAGCTCGCTGATAGGTCCAGCGACAACGTGAGGCGGTCGCGACTGAGCGTCACACTGTCCCGACCCGAATCGGGCAAGTCCTCTGGGCGGAACGGTTCAATGCCGCGCCGGGTTCCTGAGTAATCACCCAGCGGATCACCGAGCAATTCATCCGTCCTGCTGAGTAGCGTCGTCCCACCAATCAGTCCGAGAATCGGCTGATCGAATGTAATCTGCCCGATCACCCTAGCACTGTCGGCTTCGGTCCGAGTCAACTCACCGACGGGATTAAGCTGCAGCAAATAACTCCGAACCACCTGCCCCGCGCGGATCGGTTGTTTGTCGCGACGCCGAACTCGAATGTACTGGCCCGGTTCGGTCACGTTGACTTCGAGATCCGTCTCGAGCAGCACCCGTGAACTCTCAGGGAAGACCAGGATGTGGTCACTATCTTCGCATTTTCCAGGGACGAAGTCGGGACCGGGCGACACAAACTTCATTAGGCCAGTTGCCTGCAAGACGCCGGACGTGACCGGCCAGCCGTCTTCGAATCGCGCTGTCGAGTAATGCACTGAATCGATCACGTCGGACTTCGGTCTGGACCGAACGGCATTACCCTCGCGTACAAGCTGAGGCGTCTCTTCGCTTTCACTCAGACTGACTTCCACTTCGCCCTCAAACACGCAGACATCCGTTTCGCCGTCTGCACCGACGGAGACGCCAAACGCTGTCCCAAGATCGATCACATCCATCGTCGGCGTGACGACTTTGAAACCGACCGCCGACTGTGGTACCGCTGCGGTGAGGATTCCACTGGACAGGATTGTTGTGTCGGTCGACACAATCTCGAACTCGGCGGGGCCTTGAAGTGTAACCGTGGCGCCGCTGCGAAAATCCAATCGCGCCAGACCGACGTCGAGACTGAGCTTGCCTCTTCCCAAAGCGTCTCCCGTAACGCGGCTTTCCACTTCCCACGTTGCATGCGATGTGTACGCCAGCGTGGCAATCGGGGTAGCGGTTTCCTCTCGCGGAGCGCGAGAATCGGGCCATCCTAGGACGAACAGCACGGAGGCTGCGGTTGCCAGGATTGCTAAAACGATTCCGAAACTCATTGCTCCATTCACGCCGACAACCGCCTCGGCTACGGGAGGGCTAAACTGGTCGCTCGTCGAAGAGTTTTCATCGCTCGCGCCCCAAGCTCGACCATGCTCGTGAATCAAGCCGGTCAGGAGCCGTAAGTCATTGAATTGGCGGACTCTTCGCGGTGAATTTGCGAGTTCGCGATGAAGTGTGTTCTGTTCGGTTTGATCAATCGCGTCCTCAAGATACAGGGTCGCCAGCCGCAGAAACTCGTCGTCCGTCATGAGGGAGAACCTCCCGTCTCGATGATATCGAGCTTCCTTTGAATGCACACGAAAAGCGTGGCATAAATACGCTGCAACGATTTGTAAATCGTTTCCGGTTTGCGACCGAGCTTCTCCGCGATCTGAGTCCCTCGCAGACCATCGAAGTAGCGCATCTTGATCGTTTCACGAGACCGCTCGTTCAAAACTTCAAGACATGTGTGAAGCGCGTCGATGCGCGACGGCAAATCGGCAGAATCGCGACGTTCGAGTTCGGCGTCGACAAGATCAAGAATGGATTCCTCGAGCAATGTGACCTGATACTTTTGCTGACGAATCAGCTCGTAGCATCGATTGCGAAGCACCTTCCATGACCAGTCGCGTAGGTGTCGCGGGCCCTCAAAACTCTCTTCGTTCTCCAACACGCGGGCCAGCATGTCCTGATAAGCATCCTCTGAGAGTTGGGACTGTCGCAGGATTGACCACGCTAAGGCGACCTGCTTCGTCCTTTCGGGCATCAGAATTCGGAGGATCTCGCTACGTTCCATGAATTACATCATGCGCGAGACGCAGAGTGTGGACACGCTTTCCGGAGAATTCTCTCGAAATGTCGGCTGAACCAAATCCGTCGATTGGACACGAACAATCGTTCCTGACACGCATCACTACACGCATGAAAGCGAAACGCAGGCTTCCGCAGGTGGTAAGAGTGGGCGGAACGTAGACCAAAAGAGATGGCTAACGCCCTTCGTCAAGATTGGGTGAAGGCACAGAGAAGGTTAATTGCCTTGAGCAGTTTCCAGCTAGGCAACCTGTGTCCGAATTGACACCTTGGCGAATGCAAAGTTTTCCGATTACTTATTCCAGGAGGGTCCGGCAGTGCTGTTGCAATGGCTCGAATCCCTGGGAAAGGAAGCCTGGGTTGCGTTTGAAAGCATGGGAGACGTGCTGCGTCGTGTCGGCGAGTGGGTCGAAAACAACACTCCGTCGCCAATTGGCAAGTTCTGTCTACTGCTTGGGTTGCTTATTGTCCATTACTGGCTCAGTTGGTTATCTTCCAACTTCATCTCGGCATCAGGCTCGGCAGATG
>JBCBLJ010000170.1:0-12234 GCA_038520195.1 Planctomycetota bacterium | reverse complement strand
TCCTCAAAATTGCAGATGTCCGTGTCCTGAACCAAGCACGGGAATTCGTAGTTGAAATACTGCTGAACAATGCTCGCCGTCGGCTCGGTGTCGCACGACAGCGGTTCCGAGCAGCTCGCGATGTGCGTTGGCGATGTCTCCAATTGCTGCAGGATGTAAGCCACTTCGGTGTCCTCGCCGCTGTCAGGCTGTACCGGCGGACAAGGGTTGGGATCGCCGTTGAGGTACTTGCAGCATCGGGACCAAACCCACCAGGCGAACGTTAGCGGCTGGATCGGGAGGCCGTTGGGGCACGTTCCGTCTTGCGTCCGGATTCCGTGGCCGACAAGTTCAAAGGTCACGGTAGTGCCGGCGGGATAAGTGAAGCCGCTGAGTGGGTTGCCTGGAACAATATGTCCCGGCAACAAGTGATCAAACGCGGCCGCAGCGACGATGCATTCGTGTTCGCAAATGATGTCACAGCAAATTTCACCCGCCGGATCGTTTTCAGGACAATCGGTGACCGCCACCGCGGCGGACAGAATCAACCCGCCTTCCGACGGCAACGCGACCTCAATCGCGATGCTCTCGGGCACGCGTTCGTCGCCGCAATCGTCGATGCACTCGGCTGCCGTCATGCTCACAGCCATCTTCAGCGCGGTGCTCGGTTGCGGCGTGCGAATGCGTTCGTAGCATTGATCGCCCGTGATGTTGTGCGAATTCGGAAAGCACTCGGTACCAGGCTCGAAGTCGGGGACCGTGTCGCGCGGGTGGTCCTGGGTGCCGGCCAAGTCATTCCATCCGGGCGCGGTCACGCACGAATCGGTCATAAACTGCGGCCAGCGGGCGTAGTCGGGTTTCGGCGGTCTGACCCCGATGTCAACGCTGAGACTGGCGCCGCGCTCAAATGAGTGGTCCTCGTCAACACCAAAGACAACCAACTTGATGCTCCAACCGCTCGGAAAGTCGTACCAGTACGTCCGGCCGTCGGGCGTCAGCTCGGGTCCGACGGGATCGCCGATATCCTCCAAAACGTACCGGCAGTTTGCGCAAATCGGGTTGTACTCGCAGCAATCGACCGTCACTGGGCGCTCGGTGAACGTTAGCGAGAGTACTTCGCCTGGCACGCCGGCAATGACACCGAAACAAATGTCGCCGTAGGTCTCGACGTAGTTCATCCAACACTGCGTCCAGTCGATCTCGAGCGTCTGCGTTCGTGCATTGGATTCCCAAACTCGCCAATGGGCACCGCAGTGCAAATCGGGACCGATCTGTATGCCGTGTGAGTGGTGCAGCCAGTCGCGGTCGAGCCAGTAGAAGTATTGGTAAAGCGAACTAGTCGGGACCGACGAGTTCAAAGTGATTGTGATTCGAAGGCGATCGCCGTCGCAAACCAGTCGATTGTTCGGCGTCGGCATTTCGACGACCGCCGTAAGAGCTGCCGTCGTAAACACCAGGTCGCCGTTTGCATCAAAGGTTCCGCCGTCGATTTCGTGACAGCATTCCGCGGGGCAACAAGCGCACTCCTCCTCGGCACCATGCATCAGGTTGTTGTTGATATGGACGAGGCCCAGCTGCCCGTTGACGCTTTTGACGATCAGATTTGGCATCTACGAACTCGGCACGTCTTCGCATTTGTAAACGTTGACGCAGCTGTCGGCGTCTTCGACGTAGCACCAAGAGGCGACCATCGCGGTTGAAATGCACAGTGAAACGTCGCCGGTCTCAGCGTCTTGGGCCAAACGCAGGTCCGGACGGGCAAGCCGCTTCAATTGTGGCGCACCCATCACCGCGCTCGTTGTCGCGATCAACACGTACCGATTTGCTTCCGGGTTGTATCGGCCGATCACGCACGACGGTTGCATGGCACATGGCGGTTCACATCCCCATGCGATACTAGGTGCTTTGTCCGTGGCTTCCTTACCGTCGATGTACTCGACGAATTCCGCACCGCCGGCGGACACGGGATGGGAGCCACCGGGGTGCGTTCCGATCGCGATCCGTGCGATTTGCTCTTCGACGTCGACCACTTCCCAGCGGATCGTGTTGTTGATGTCGCCGGACTTGGGCAAATCCGAATGCTCGGCCGTTGGATCGGAAGGGTTTCGTCCTGTCACGCGGCGCAGAATCACGTAGCAACGTCGTTGACCGCTGATGACGAGCGGCGCGTCCTTCTTGTGAGGATTCTCAAAGTCGACGGTGTAGTACGTGTTGCCTTCGTCGTCGACCTCCGTCAGCTCCGGCGGTAGATCTACACGCGGCCACGATGACCGAATCCATTCCTCCTCCGACCCATCGGCAACGGCCGATGCCGTGTTGTCGACCTTGCACCTCGCCGTCCCGCCGGAATCGGTTTTCAACAGCGACGCGGTCAGGTACACGCGGATTTCGTCGATCGGCAACGAACAATGCTCGATCGACCAATGCGGCTCCTGTGAATCATCCTCGGGCGTACCTGGATCGTCCGAGATCGCTTCGTGCCAAATCGCGGTTCCGGTCGCGCCCGCCTGAATTTCCGCGAAAAGGTTCCGCATATCGTTGACGGTGATGACGTCGCCGACCTCGAGCGGGCTACCGTCCGCGGGGTTTGCTGCCTCGCCACCTTCGATCAGGTCGATCGTGACCGCGACTTGCCGGTTTGCGATCGCTGCATTGGTCGTGAAATGGATGCGGCCTTGCCCGTTCCCGCCGCCGGCCATCGAATCCGCAACCCAAAGATCCCCGAACGGATCGACGTGCAACAGGATTCGCGAACCGACGGTGATCTCTTCGGACCCCGTTTGCCGAACATCTTGCGGTTGTTGGTACCAATCCACCAGGCGATCGGTGCCCGTGTTCAACCGTTCCAGCATGACCTTGCCGGTACCCGGTTGCTTGGTGGTCGAGTTGAACGCCGTGATCTTGGTCGTGACGCGCCCAACGTAGTGCACTGGCCGGTGCGTCATCGTCAGTCTTCGTTTCAGTTCCTCGACTTCGCGACGTAGCGGACCGATGACCCGTTCGCGGTGTTCGCGAACGATGTTGACGATGTCCTCGGTGGTTCGGCTGTCAAAATACCTGGGCGGCATGCGTCAACTCGTGATGCCGGCAAAGAACCCCAACGTCCGGGGATCGATCAACTTCCACGGGCCCCATCGACCGTAAAACACCTCGTCCGAACACGCCGCGCGGGCGTTGCCGGCCCCATCAAGAAAGACTTCTTCGCCAAGCGGTACACCATCGCGGTCTTTCGCGTGCCGGAGATCGGGAACGTTCTCGGGATCGTTTTCGCCGTAGTAGTATCCGCCGCGGCCGTCTGCCCTCTGACCGTTGGTACCACATCCAGCCAAGAGAACACCCTTATCCAACAAGTCAATCAACCAACCATCCGGATTGATCTCGCCAGTGAACTCGACGCGAACCAGGTCAAACCCCTCGTATTGCTCGCGGTCCATCTCCCAACCGCTGAACTTGATTTGATACTGACCGATCGGAACCGTGATAAATCCGTTGCTAAGCGTGAACGCCTCACTGTTGATCCACTTGTATGGAAAGCTGGCCGCGTCCGCGGTCACCGCGACCGTTCGACGCGTGACGTGGACGATGCCATTGAAATCATCCACATCCAGCGCGATCGGCGTGCCCGCGGAATTCGTGACCGTCCGCTCCTCGCCGGCCGTCCAACCAAGCGCCGCGTCGTCGAGTCCCCCGAAATAGAGTGCTTCTTCCGCTAGTCCGGCACGGCCAACAGTACGAACGGTGATCTCCGGCAGAAAGTCCGTCGGATCGATGTCGGGTTCCGACGTCGCAACAATGAGCTTGCGTTCGGCATAACTGAGTTCGACACGCCAGATCCACTGGCTTCCGGCAACAAATCGCGGCGGCGAAATTTGAAACAGACGAAGTCTCTCATTCGAATCGTTCCCGAATTCCCATTTGACGCCGTACGTAAATCCGTTGTCGATCAGATACTGCAGAACCGCCTCGCCGGTGTCTCCGCAATCATCGCTGAAACACCAAACCGTTGCCTTGTACTGGCGCGCCCCCGTACCGGCACCACCCGTTGGACTACCCTGTTCGACCTTGTGTTCGTAGATCGTCACGCGCTCACCTGTTCAAACTCGATGACTTCACGATCCAACAGCAGATTGACGGTGTTGATCAGCGTCCGCAGTTGCAGCTCTCGAGTTCGTGCCGCTTGTCGCTGTTCGTTGATTTGACGCTGAAGGTTGGCATTGAGTTGCTGATCGCGGACCCCCTCTGCCCGCTGTGCCAGGTCGGTTCGCTCGGTGCGGATGCGGTTTCGAGTGCGGAGAAAGACCCGTGCGAGAGCATCGGTATTAAACGCCGTTTCGCCATCAGCGCCGCCGGGTCGCTGAAACCGTTGGTTGCGGGCTTCAAATTCCTGGCGCGTCCCGCGCACCAGTGCGCCGGTCTCTTGCACCGCCTCGAGCGCTTCCTTGGCTTTGACAAGCTTCTCAATCTCGGCGTTGATGGCTCGGGTCGCGACATCGCCTTGCAGTCCACCGAAAACCTGCCCCTTTGCGATCCTCTCAGACGCATCGACGAACCGCTCAAATGGCGTGCGAAATTGTTCAGCAAGCTTTTCGGCGTCGCTCGTCGCGGATTCTGTCAGTTGTTTTAAATCGTTCTGTGCCCGGCGAACCGCGAGTGGCACGAGGTCAATCGCATCAGCAAGTGTTTTGCCAAACTTTCCATTGTCTTGTCCGGTTTCGATGAGTGCTCGATCGTAGTCTCGCAGTCGGATGATGGATTGGCGGATCCGTGCTTGTTGTTGGACAAGTTCTTTGTCAAACGTCTCAAAGAATCCGCCGTTGAATTCCAGTCCTCGGATAAGCCGCGTGGCACCGTCCAACGTCACAAACAGTGAGTTGACCGTTCGAACGAGCCCAACCAACACAAGCTGCGTCCCGCGGGCAGTTGCAGCAAAAAAGCGGAGCCATTTGCCAGCTTCTTCTCCAGAACGCCGCAAGTTCGATAGAACGTTTCCCCCCTTGGTCGAATCGACAATCATCTCTCGAAGCACGCCAAGGAACTCACGAAGGACGGGCAGAAGCCCCGACCCAAATTCGCGTTTGAGTCGGTCGACCTCATCAAGAAAGTTGCTGAACTCGCCTGCGGTTGTCTTTGATTGCCGCTGAGTAAGCTGGAAGTATCGACCACCTTCGGACGTCATTCGCGCAAATGCGTCGGTCACGTCATCAGCCATCAGAAGCCCGCTTTCGGCAAGCCCGCGAACTTCGTCTTCGGCAACTCCGAACGTACTTGCAAGCTCTTGAATCAGCGGGATTCCGCGAGATGTAAACTGGTTTAGATCTCGGGTGTAGAGTCGCTGCTCATTAAGCGTTCGACCGTATAAATCCGCCAACTCTCGGACGGGCTGATTGATCCCGGCAGAGATGTCCCCAAGCGATCTTAGGGTAGGCAGCAGCAGCTCCGCTTCGACACCGAAAGCGGCGAGCAACTGGGTTGAATCCCTGACATCGTTCAAGCGAAACGGTGTGGTTTCAACAAAGTCATACAACTGATTGAGCGTGCGAGTCGCATCTTCCGCGCTACCAAGCAAGACTTCGAGCGATATCGCGGCGAGTTCAGCGTCGGCCGCGAGCTTCACGCCATCGAAAACCTGATTCGTGACGAAGCGACCGGCGGCAAAGGCCCCGTACAGAGCCAGCGTTCTCGCAAGAATTTGTTCGAACTCGCGCAGGCTGCCGGTCAGCCCATTCAGGTCTCGTCGGCGACGCCCCAAGCCTTCGACGGTACGGTTAGCGCCTCGAACGGCGGTCGCCAAACCCTCGGACGTCCCGAGGATTCGAATGTGCAACTCGCTGATCTGAACGCGTGGCATCGGTCGCTACTCCTTTTCCGCCTGTCGACTCTTGTACGATTCCAGCAATGCGATGCGATCGCCGTCGTCATGTTCCTCCGTCCGGTTCTCCCACAGATAGAAACCGAACCAATCTGTCAATTCACGGACACCGATTCCAAACCTTCCCAATTGACTCGGATGGGGGCACCCGATGTCTTTGCAAACCATGAACGCGACCGCCCAATACGGCGATCGCTTCAGTCGTTTTTTACCCTGTCCTCCGGTGCCATCTGCTTGATCACTCCGGTGTGCAATTCGATCAACGGTGGTATCAAAGCACCGACGAGGTCGATGCGTCGCTTCAAGTACTCGCGTCCTTTGTCGGTGTCGAAATCACCGCCAAGCGATGCCGCGATAAATGGGATCATTGCACTCGCCAACTCATCGGAATCCGCCGTGCCATCCGCGTCGGTTTCGGTGTCCTCCAAAATGGGACGCAGCTTTAGGAACTGATCGATCTCGAGAACGTGCAACCGCATGAAGCGATCGCCGACGGGAACGTCTCTGTGAACGGGTTGTTCGTCAATCAACTCCGTCAGCGTGAACGGTGTGGGCTCGGTTTTGCTGGTCATCGGTGCGAAGGGCCTCAGTGCGAAGGGAAGGAACTTGAACGGCGAATCACTCGGGCGTGCTGTCCGCCTCGTCCGGAGAGCCTTCGGTGTCGTCTTCTTCGCCCCCGTCGTCGTCGGTCGTGTCTTCGTCGCCATCCGCTTCGGACTCGGATTCTGGCAACAAATCGACTTGGTCAAACGCGCGGCAGATGCATTCGAACAACTCATCGGTTGTGATTTGCTGCATCATTCGAGCCAGGCCGTGATCGCCGCCGCGGAACAACGTCGCCGGCCCACTCGGCTTCTCCGAACTGACCAAGCAGGCCTGCAGGAATCCCATCACCTTGAATTTTGCTTTCGGGTCCTTGCCGAGCTGACTCCGCAATTCGTCACGCGATGTGATGTCAAAGCGGTCAAGCCCCGCCTCGATCGCGTCGACTTGGGCGAACTCCAGACGGCGAATCCGGGTGCCCTTGTACTTCGGGTGGCGAATGCCACTCGGAATGAAACGTTCGCCGGTCAACTCGCGTGTGCTCTTCTTGGCAAACGCGTCGAGCGTGGTCGGTTTACTCACTTGATCAAAACTCCAAAGGATTGTGAACGGGATCGGGATCGCTTACGGTGACTACGCGACCGTGCGAGTGATCGGACTTTTGCGCAACAGGCTCACGGTTCGCTTGTAATAGCCCTGCGGCGTCAACGTTTGCGACGTGGCACTGACAATTTGCGCGGTGTACTCGCGCGTGACCGACGTCGCTGCTGCCAGATCGTTTAAGAAATCGGGCGTCACTTCTTGAACGGTCACCAGTCGCTTCGTCGGGTCCGTCTTGGATTCCACGAGGTTGGTGTCGACCAACAGTTGGTTGGCGTCGGATTGATCCCAATACTGGGTGAATTCGGGGCGATCGATCTCCTCGCGACCGACGTCCGCCTCGCCGACGGCACAATCCAGCGTCGGCGTCTCGTTGACGCTCTTCACCAGGCTTGCCGGCTGCGCGTCGTCGATCAAACCCTGGACGATGAAGCCGTTGCCATCGCCGTAATCGATTTGCACGACCGCTCCGCAAGACGATACTTTTTGAGCCATTCCTAGATTTCCTTGTAGAGACGGATGTCGAGATTAAGAAAGGATTGCGAGACGTTTTGGTCGTCATCGAAGCCGACTGTTTGCACGTAGTCGTCTTGCTGCCCATCGACGAACAACGCCCCGATGAACCCATCACCAAACGTGCCGTGGTATCCGTTGAGACCGCTGATCAGTCGCGTGACCGTTTCGACGGGATCCTTGTCCGGGTGGTAGATCTCCAGATCGATGCCAATCTCATCGGTGTCCTGATTGACCGGGACGCGGCCGGCGTCCAGCTGGGTCGGATCGAGCACAAGGTTTTGTTGCCCGCTCCGGACAGCGAACCACATGAACCCATCTTGCACGGCGTAGCTCTCGGGAATCCGCTCTTCGGCGATCTGCCGAATCGGCAAGACACCCTCGGGATACTCGAGTAGAAACTTGCGTAGCGAAGTGCCAACGGACATCTATCCGACCCTCGCCATCTTGATGACCGCGTCTTGAATCTCCTGATTCACGTCGGTGATTCGCTGCTGACGAAATCGTCTCTCGGTCCGATCGACAAACCCGGTTCCGCGGTGGCCAGGGTGAATGACTCTCGGCGCGGTGCGAGTCGGGATGTCTTGATTGCCACGCCCAATGTTCCAGACCAAGCGTTTCGCCCTTTTCGGACGAATCACATGGGCTCGAGTCCCCGCCTCGAGAAAATGCAACGGCACCGGTTGATTGCGACCACTCATACCCAGACTGACCAGGCCACGAAACTTTCGGATCGTGCTCGCGACTTGCCGCGGGGTCGAGATGCGTCGTTTGTTCGAACCCGCCATCGTCAGATAGACGCCTTTCTTGGCGTTGCGGATGTCCTTCTTCGCCATCGATCGAACCACGTTCCGCGTTCGTCCGCGCGGCGCCGCGGCCTTCAACTGCCGAACAGTTTTGCTGCCGACGCGAAAAACGCCCGTTCTCAATGCTCGTCGTCCGATGCTTGGGACCACGCGACCAAGTTGATTGATCGTCCGCGCGACCGACGGCCGAGTCCATTCGTAGGTGACACGCGTCATGATCGTTCCTCGCAAATGATCACCAGGAAACGATGCTGCTCTTCGACGTCCTCCACGTCGCCGATAAACAACTCACGCGAACCGAACAGAAACCGCATTTCCCGCTTGACTATCGGCATGGAGGGATCGTCCGGATCCGGCATGAATCGACAATCGATTCGGTGCGTCGCCGTCGCTTGCAGCTGGCGAGCGCGGTCGAGCTCGGACCCCGCCAATCGCTTGATCGCAATCGGGATCCGCTCGTCACCAACGTTTGCCCACTCGTAAACGGGGTGGCCGCGATCGTCTTTCGGGTTGGACGAATCTTCGACCTTTTCCTGTAACCAGGCCCGCTGGTGCATCTTGCCGGCGCTGTGCCGCCTCAGTGTTCCAAACGACATCACGCGACCCCCACATTACCGGCGATCTGCCCGTGCAGCTCCGACTTCAATGCCGTCGGCCATTTGGTTTCCATGTCCCCGCGGTTGTGGAACGAATGGACAACCATCTTCAGGATCGTCTCTTGGCATTCCGGTGGCAGTTCGCCACCGTCATAGCCACAGGAAAACGTGATACGGCGAAACGACGGGACCGTCTTGCCGGGCAACCAGATCACGCGGCCGATATCATCGACTGCCGAATCAGCTTCGATCTTGAAGTCCGCGGCATCCGTCTCCGAATAGTCGTCTTCGATGTCTTCGCGGGATTCGACCTTATCGACCGAGATGACCGGCGGTCGCGGCAACTCAAGAACCGGTCGGCATGCGAGCGCCGTTTCGGTCTGGGCACGGCCTTCCACCAAACCACCGGAGACAACGTGTCCGGCCTGGGCGGCGAGTTCGCTTTCGACAACGTAGACCCATGTTTGCGGGACCGCGGCGCGTTTGGTGTATCGTTCCCAAATCCGCGTGGCCGCATGGATCTTTCGAATAATCTTCGAATCGTGCGCATGGCCGACCAGCTCTAACTCGTCCCGTGCTTCATCCACGGAAAACGGCAGAACCGTCGGTTGATCGTCTCGGTAGAGCTGAATGGCCAATGCAAGTCACGGGTGCTGAAGAATCAGGAACTCGCCTCTGCCTCTGCTTTCGCCTTGGCTTCGGCATCGGCTTTTGCTTTGGCCTCTGCTTCAGCTTTCGCCTTGGCTTCGGCTTCTGCCTTGGCTTTGGCCGCACCTTTCTTGCTCGTGCAGAAGCTGTCGGGCATCTTGGGATCAAGCGGTTTGATGGCCCCGGCAGCCATCAACTCGGTCGCCTCTTCGGACCCGAACATTACTTTGCGACCGGGCGAAAACGTGTGCTTGCCGGCCGAACCGGTCAACGTTTCGAATGGGTATTTCTTTGCAGCCATCTCTGATTCTCGAAGGGGACATTTGACTCGCGCACATCAAAGCACGCCGACGATTGACGGCGCGCTGTTCGTTTTGCCGCCGATTACGCAGCGCCGATAAATTGGGCGGCAACCGCCTTCGCGACGTCTTGCGCGACCGGAATGCTTCGGTGGCCGTACTTCAAGGCAAGGATCGTTCCCGCGCCACTCGCCAACACGATCGACGCATAGCGTTTGGTGGGCTTGTGCAACTCGATCACCGTCACCGGTTCGGAGTTGGCGGAAACGAGTTCGGTTGCGACGTCGGTGCGGCTGTCGGCACCGATCGCTTGATCGCTTCCATCCGACTCATCACCGACATGCAAATCGGCTTTGTTGTCATTCGCCGGGGCGTTCCAACGAATGATGAACAGACACCCCTCCGAGCCGGCCATGTCGATTTCGGCACCGGCAGCAAGGGTTTCGATTCGGGCGTCGTCGAGAACGCCATTTGCGTGTGGATTCATTTCGATAGGTTCCTGTGCGTTCTCTCATTCGCGGGATCAACTTGACCGTCCAAACGGTCCGTCACCGCCGCAAGCCCGTCCCAGGCGCACCGGGTACGGGCAAACGACGTGATCCCTTCGCATGAGATGCGCGGGGGCTTCGGAGGAAGAACGATCAGGTGCCGCAGACGCCGCGGACAAATGCCTCGCCGAGCGTCGGCATGCCGTCGGTTTTGAACCGCGCGATGTACTCGTACATGTTGCGTCGGGCTTGCGTCTGATCGAGCACCTGCAACTCAAAGTCGAGTGCGTCCGCGATTTCGTAGTGCTGCCACGCGGCCAGCAACGCGACGTAGTTGCCGGCGGAGAACGTGTTGGGCGCGCGTTCGGATTCGTCGACTGGGAAGTTCAGCAATTCGTCTTCAGGGTGCATGCCGTCTTGAGGAATGCCAGCCCCTACCTTGAAGATCGGTTGACCGTCGTTGTCCTTCAACAGAACAACACGGCGAATCCCATCGCGGTGCAACAACCATCGAACGCTGCCACGTTGCCCACGCCGATACTGCTGTTTCAGCGCGTACTTCATCGACTGCAGACCGTCGAACGTGAAATTATCGTTCGCCCCGGTCACTACGTCCCGACTGGTCGGAATGCCATCGTCTGATGGTGTGAACACTCCGAGCGGCTTCTCTTGGCCATCGCCGACCATGTAGCCGTCTTCCATCTTCTCCGCACCGTCGCGGGCAAGCTCGCTGCGGACCTCGGCCTCCGCACCGCCCATCGAACGTCGTGCGAGGTCGCGAGACAGTTCCGTCGAACCGGTCAGGTAGTGAGGCGTCAGAACCTTTTTGCCGTACGAGAGCTCGGAATCGTTTGGCGCCGTTTTGACTTCCGGTCCCCAATCAAACGTATTCATTCGTTTGTTGCGTGACCGAATGCCAAGCGAGCCGCTTTGCGCGACCGTGTGGATCTTGGCCCACTGCCGAATGAACAACAGATCGTCGGCTTCCTTCAAAATGCCGGCAGCGAATTGCTGTGACGTGATGAGAAAGCCCGCCTGCGGGCCGCCGTCCGACGTCAACGCATGGGCCGAATCCAGACCGCCGTTTTCGCCAGCCGACTCCAAGAGCGGCACTGCGCCCTGTCGTGTTCCGACGAAGTGCGTAAACGCCTTTTGATAGTCCTCGGTACCGCATCTGTTGACGGGGACACGGCAATACTCACGACGCCCGCAACGCGCGGTCGGCATGCGAATCTCGACCATGGTTGGCTCATCGCGACGTTCGCTGGGACCGCCGGCATTGGGATCCGGACGCCTCGTCCCATCATCACCGGGTTCGCGGTCCTCGAGCGTCAATCCTTGAGCCAGCTCCAGACGCCTTTGAGACTTGATGGCATCGCCGAGTTTTTCGGCATCGGTCATCATCTCATCGAACTGTCTGTCATCGTCCGCGCCCCAATCATCACCGCGTTCTTCCCGGTGGCTTTGGGCCTTGGTGATGATTTCCGCGCGTTCCTCCGCGAGTTGTTTCGCGGACTTTCCAGCAATAGCGACGGCCATTGATCTCTCTCTGTGCAAGTGATGCCGCCGGGAGAGATCGACAGAAACGCAAAAACGCGGAGCGTCACTTCCAGCGGCGAGTTTTGAAGTGAACTCGTCCGTTGGTAGCCACGCACCGCGTCTTAGTTTGGTGCTCGCTAAGCCTCGTCCGCCGCCGCCGCAACTTAGTTTGGCTCGGGCAAGATCGCAATTCGTTATGATGTTTGGAAGAGTAGCGATTGAACAACAGAAGTCAACAACTGACGAGAGAGAAAGTGCTCAAAGATGTCACGACGTTCCGAGGCCAGACTCGAACGGGCATGTATTTATTGAGTCCTACTACTTCAAGAAGGAAATCCCGGAAGTGAGTAGTCT
>JBCBLJ010000888.1:0-3304 GCA_038520195.1 Planctomycetota bacterium | reverse complement strand
GCGAAGTACTCCTTTTCGACCTCGCGATCATGCCATTGCTGCGCGAGCGCCATGTGTACCGCATTGGTTTTCGCGACGACGATGACGCCGCTTGTGTCGCGGTCAAGCCGGTGCACGATCCCCGGACGCGTCGGCCCACCCACATCCGAAAGTGACTGAAATCGAAATGCCAAGGCACTCGTCAAAGTGCCTTGCCAATTACCGCGAGCCGGATGCACGACCATCCCGGCGGGCTTATTGACGACGACAAAGCCGTCATCCTCGTACAGGACATCCAAGGGAATGTTCTCGGGGACGACGTCGTCGGACAACATCGCAGGCAATTCAAAGCAGATCGCTTGCCCAGCGCGAATCTTGAAGCTCGGCCTGACGACGCGGCCGTCGACCGTGGCTCGATTGTCTTGAACGGCCTGCCGAATCTGGTTGCGACTGTAGCCGTCGCAAGCACTGGTCAGGAACAGGTCAATCCGTTGGCCAGCGGAGGCATCACGCACAACGAACTGCCGCGTCACACCCTCTTCGGTGTCGTCCTCCTCGATCGTCTCGGGAGGTCCATCTTCTGATTCGGAGAGGGAACCGACAGGTTCGTCCTTTTCCACCTGCGTCTATTGGCCGTCCGCCGCACCGGACTCAGTACTCTCGTCCGCAGAACCACCTGCGGGCTCTTCGGCTGCGGGTTCTTCGGCTGCAGGTTCTTCGGCTGCAGGTTCTTCGGCTGCAGGTTCTTCGGCTGCAGGGGCTTCAACCGCAGCCTCTTGACCGGTCGGCTCGCTCGGCGGAGTCTCGGCGCCTTCTGGCTCGCCGATCGGCGGCTCGCTAATGCCCGACCCGCCGGAGCCCTCCATCTTGGCATCCGTGCCGGGCTCCGGAATGTCAAAATCACCTCCGGCCGCTGGTTCGGCCGACGGCCCATCGGCGTCCATTGGAGCGGTTTCGGTTTCGGTGCCCAAGGCGGCGCCGAGCCCCAAGTCAGGCAGATCCAAATTCGGAAGGTCCGGGAGCGTCGATGACGACGGCAGCTCGGGAGGCGTCGATGGATCAGCCGGCGCGAAGTCCTGTTCGCCGAACCAGACGAGGAACTCTTGATTGGACGGGATTGAGAGTGCATCAATTCGTTCCTGAGCGACTTCTCTCATTTGCTCGGACTCGTTCGCTTCAATGCATTTCTCATAAGCATCGATCGCTTCGTCGATCTCGCCGATCGACTCGGAGGCGATCGCCACTCCAAAGTTAGCGCGAGACACAAGCAGCGCGTCCTCGGATGAACTGCGTGCCTGTTTGTAAAGGTCACGAGCTTCCTTCAGCAGCGTCTCCGCTTCGTCTCGGTCCTGATACAAGGCCCGAACTCCCAGCGACAGGTTTTCGTTTCCTTGGTCAAGCAGCGACCATGCGGCCGCCACGGTGCCCGGATACTGCGACGAGACTTCGGGGTTGTTCATCAGCAACTGCAGCGTCGCGTCACTTCGCTTGGCGGCTTGCCCACTGGAGTAGATTCCATAGCCGACAAGCGCAACAACGACTCCCACAACCCCAGCCAGAATTAGCTTCGAATGGGGTTCGATTCGCTTGTAAAACTTCGCGAGGGCGTCACCAACAAGGTTCGACTCAAGCTCTTGCTCACGATCCTTTCTATTCATCAATCTACGCCTGGGGAGATAATCTACCGGGGAACCTGGCGGACTCCGTCAAACCACGAAGTATAGATTTTTTGAATTCTCAGCGTCAAGGGAACGCTCTCGACGTCAATCTCCCGTGGCTCGATCGATCAGGAAATCCACGAGTTCCTGGCACTGAAAGAATCCCGGCCAATAGTTGTGGCCTTGGCCCTCCACCCGCTCCACCGTTATCAGCGACGCTTTTCCGGCGTCTCGGTACGCCTGTTCCAGCGCGAGGGAATTCGCCTCGATCGGCACGATCTTGTCTTCCGTGCCGTGAATGATGAAAACGGGGAGCTCCGCTTCTGCCAAGACACTCGATTGCTCGATCGGGTTGAACTCGGAAGAACGCTTTCGCAATGTCTCGGTGGTGACACCGTAGGCAGGCGCCGCCCGGTCGACCCCGGGATACGAACGGTAGTCGAAGACGGGGTAAATGCCGCCGATCCCCGCGACCCGGCTCGGCCGTTCGATCGCGAATCGACTGACATAAAGCCCGCCGCGGCTGCGGCCCAGCAACGCCGGCTTCTTGCGATAGCCCCTCGACACCATCTCGGCGTGCAGCGCGTCAAAGCATCGTTGACTCTGCGGGCTGCCGTAGGCTTCGCCGACATCGATCCCCGCGACAGCGACGCCGGCCGCAAGAAACCGCTCGTGCATCCAACTCTCATGCCGGTCGGGCGTCCCAGGGAGCGTCGGCCCGTAGAAGATCCACGGCTTGCCAATCGGTGTTTGGACTGGTTTCGCTGGCTTCATCAGGAACGCGTGGCGGTCGGCAACACGAAACGTCTCTCCGTTGATCAGGACTTGTCGTCGTTTCGGCCGCGCCTCCTCCTGAGCCGCTCGAAACTTGCGTTCTCCCCGCAGCGCGAGCTTTGCATTCTGGCGGACCTTTGCATCGAGATCGTTTGTCGCCAGTTCAATCGTCTCGATCAACTGTGACTCCCATGCAGAAACTAACTCGGCGAGCTTGTCGGCTCGCGCGATCGCCAAATCAACGGACTCGCCACGATCACTCGCGAGATCGTACAGCTCCCACGGTTCGCCGATCGGTGCGACGGCCTTCCAGTCGCCGACACGGATCGCGCGATGTTCGTCGTGATACCACCAAAATATTCTCGGCAACGAAGATGTTTTCACGTTCGCCCTGAAACTTGCAGTAAAGCTTTGGCCGGGAACGGGAGGCGCGTCGTCGTTGCGCTTCGTCCCAGTCAACTCCAAGATCGTCTCGCTAACATCGATGACGTGTTTTGGCGCACGACGAAACTCACCCTTTACGGAGATACCGTTTGGCCAATGCGCGATCATCGGCGTTGCGATTCCGCCCTCGTGCGTCCATGTCTTGTGACGACGAAACGGAGTATTGCTGACCGTCGACCAACCGGGTCCGAGACACAAATACGTGTCGGCCGAGCCAGGCGCGGCATTCGGATCATGTCCATCATCGCGGACCATGATCTCGGCGCTCGCTCCATTGTCCGACAAGAAGAGTATGAGCGTGTTCTCCCAGCAACCCATCGATTTGATTTGCTCCAGCACACGTCCGACTTCGATGTCCATCCGGTGGATCATCGCCGCATGAATGGCCATCTTTGTCGACTGGAAATCGCGCTGTTCTTTGCTGAGATCGCGCCACGCAATCGGTCGGT
>JBCBLJ010000143.1:0-13431 GCA_038520195.1 Planctomycetota bacterium | reverse complement strand
GTCTCCGCGCCCGCGAGCGAATCCGCCGGGATCTCGTCGGCCCCGGTACAGCCGGTCGCGGCCGCCGATCCACCGAATGCTGTGACACCGCCGGTCGCTGCTGAAACACCGGTCGCTGTCGCGATGCCACCCGTTGCTTCACCGCCACCCGTTGCCGCATCACCA
The DNA here is from genome assembly GCA_038520195.1 of Planctomycetota bacterium. Classification (GTDB taxonomy): domain Bacteria; phylum Planctomycetota; class Planctomycetia; order Pirellulales; family Pirellulaceae; genus Stieleria. The sequence continues at coordinate 13,266 of JBCBLJ010000143.1, read as the reverse complement.
CCCGCCGTTGCTGAAACGCCGGCCGTTGCGACACCGCAGGTTGCTGATTCAACCCAAGCCACCGCCACGGCGCCAGCCGCCGTCACCTCTACGGAGGCATCGGTCGCCAACGCCCAACCTGCCCCCTCCAAGATCGAGCCTGCGGCAAAGAAGACGCCGGAAGTTCCCGCCGAGACGTCACCGGCTCCCGCAGCGCCAGCCGCTAAAACGCCGTCGCCCAAACCGAAACCGGCAAAGACGGTGGCAGCCAAGTCGGGTGGCGAAAAGGAGTCGGGTGGAGGCAAATCGGTCGCCGACGCTACGGTTCGGATCGATGTACAGCTGCTCGACAAGCTAATGAACTTGGTCGGGGAGTTGGTGCTTTCGCGCAACCAGATTCTGCAATTCGGCAGCGGATCGGAGGACCCGATGATGGTCGCCGCCTCGCAACGATTGAATCACATCACGACGGAACTTCAAGAAGGCGTGATGAAGACTCGGATGCAGCCGATTCGAAATGCGTGGAGCAAACTGCCACGAGTCGTCCGCGATCTGTCTTCGACGTTCGGAAAGAAGGTCGAAGTTCGCATGGAGGGCGCGGACACCGAGTTGGACAAAACCATCTTGGAGGCGATCAAGGATCCGTTGACGCATATCGTTCGGAACTCCGTCGATCACGGTATTGAGAATCCCGATGTTCGCGCCGCAGCGGGCAAACCTCCCGAGGGAACGCTGTTGCTGCGTGCGTTTCACGAAGGCGGCCAGGTCAACATCGAGATCACCGACGACGGCGGTGGGATCCGCGCTGACAGGGTGCGTGACAAGGCGATCGAAAAAGGCATGATCACGGCCGAACGCGCCGACCAGATGACCGATCGCGAGTTGACCGGCTTGATTCTGTTGCCGGGTTTTTCGACAGCGGCGAAGGTCACCAATGTGTCGGGCCGGGGCGTCGGAATGGACGTCGTCAAAACCAACATCGAGCGGATCGGTGGGACACTCGACATTCAAAGCACCGAAGGTCAGGGCACAACGCTCCGGATCAAGATCCCGCTCACCTTAGCCATCGTTCCCGCACTGATCATCAAGTCGGATGGTGATCTATACGCGATCCCACAGGTCAGCCTGTTGGAGTTGGTCCGCCTGGAGGGGCACCGCACGGAGGCTGAAATTGAATTCATCCAGGACGTCCCCGTCTATCGACTACGTGAGAACCTGTTGCCGCTGATCTTCCTAGACGAACAACTTGGACTACGGCCGAAACGCTCGCGAGATCAGTACAACGAGCACGTCAACATTGTGGTGCTGCAAGCGGAAGATCGACAGTTCGGATTGGTCGTTGACGCGATCACCGACACGCAGGAGATCGTCGTCAAACCACTGGATCAGCACCTCAAGAATATCCCCGCGTATGCCGGCGCAACGATCATGGGTGACGGAACGGTCGCCTTGATCCTCGACGTTATCGGCATCGCACAGCGAAGCAACGTCTTGACCGAACACCGCGATCACTCCTTCAGTGACGCCGCCAGTTCGGACGTCGACCGAGCCCGGAGCGGCGAGACCTTCCTGATCGTTGATACGGACAACGAAGCGCGGGCGGCCGTTCGACTCTCGACGGTTGCGCGATTGGAGGAATTCGATGCAAGCAAAGTAGAACGATGCGGCGACAGTCAAGTGATTCAGTACCGCGACGAGATCATGCCATTGATCTCATTGGCGGGATTCGGCGACGCGGTCACCTCCGACTCGGGGCGATTGAACACGGTCGTCTACTCCAACGGCAAGTCAAGTGTAGGAATCGTTGTGGGACGGATCGTCGACATTGTGCGTGAATCGGTCACCGCTCACGGTGGTGAGGAGACGGGCGATAGCCGGCGGGTCATCAACGGTCGTGTCACGGAGTTGATCGACCTGCAAGAGGTAGTCTGCCGCCGTTTGCCCGACTACGCGATGAACGCGGGAGCGATGTAGCGAGTGGAGTTTTTGCGCCACGACCAGATGAAACCATGAACGAAACAAGTACCAAAGAACTCGAATCCTATTGCACGTTCCGCGTTGACGCGCTGCTCTTTGGCGTCGAAGTGCGAGAAGTCCAAGAAGTGATTCGAAGTCAACAGACCACCCGCGTGCCGCTCGCCCCGGCGGTTGTGCAGGGACTGATGAATCTGAGAGGTCAGATTGTCAGCGCGCTGAGTCTTCGCGAGCGACTCGGATTGCCCAGTGCGGATGGCCAAGAAGACTCCATGAATGTCGTTGTTCGATCCGATGAAGGGCCGATCAGTCTGCTCGTGGATGAAATCGGTGATGTTGTCGAGGTCGACATCCGTCGCTTCGAACCGCCTCCTGAAACACTCCTTGGCGAACAGCGTGAACTCGTTCGCGGTGTCTTCAAGTTGGAACGTGAACTGCTACTGATTCTTAACACTGATCGTGTCGTCAGTGTGTGCGCCTAATTGATCCGCTTCAAAAACGAACAGCATTACCTAAAAAGGGGAAAACCGTGTCCTTCAGTCGATTGAGCGTCCGCGCAAAGATCTTTTCTCTTGTTGCCGCCGGCGCGGCCGCCTGTGTCCTTTACGGTCTGTGGTCGTGGCGTTCGGTCGCAGACTCGGGCGTTCAGGGGACACAGTACCAAGAGCTCGTCCAGGGGCGTGATTTGATCGCCGATTTGGAGTCTCCGCAGAACAGTCTGGCGGAGGCCTACCTGCTGACGTTGCACATGGCGAATGAGGTCCACGAAGGCGTCGACCGCGCGGGCATGCAAGCCTACGCCGATCGGTACACACAACTGAAGTCTTCGTACCAGGAACGAAGCCAACATTGGCTCGCAACGCTTCCCGAGGGCGAACTCAAGCGAGTGAAAACAGATCAATGCGATGCCGCCGCCAAAGCCTTTTTTGGCGTCATGGACAACAAGTTTGTTCCCGCCTGTCTGGCTGGTGAAAGCGAAACGGCCTACTTGCTGATGCGGGGACCGCTTCGCAAGAACTTTGAGGCACACCGCGGTTCGCTGCAGCAGTCCGTCGGGCTTGCCCGAGAGCAGTATGCGGACGTTGAGACAAAGCTCGATGCGCTCGCGGAAAAGAATCTCTACTTCTCCGGCGTCGGTCTGTTCATCGTCGTGGGCGTGATCGCTTTGGTCGGCTGGTTCGTCGCCCGGGAAACAGTTAAACCGCTGCTCGGTTCGGCCAAGAAGCTTCGCGAATTGTCCGTCAACGAACTGACCAATGTGAGCGAACGACTTCGACAAAACGCCGAAAGCACGTCCGACCAAGCGAACGTCGCCGGCGGTGTGGCGAAGCAGGTTTGCGCCAACGCGAACGCGCTCTCCAGTGCCGTCGAGCAGTTCGAACAGAGTATCAAAGAAATCGCCGGCAACGCGTCCAACGCAGCCAGTGTCGCTCGCAACGCCGTCGACGCTGCAGGTCAAACCAACACAACCATCACGCGTCTCGGAGAAAGCAGTGCCGAGATTGGCAACGTGATCAAGGTGATTAACTCGATCGCGGAGCAAACCAACCTGTTGGCCCTCAACGCGACGATCGAAGCGGCTCGTGCGGGTGAGGCGGGTAAAGGTTTCGCCGTCGTCGCCAACGAAGTCAAGGAACTTGCGAAAGAGACCAGTAAGGCGACCGAGGACATCGTTCGCAGGATCGAAACCATCCAGGCCGACACCCACGAGGCGGTGGATGCCATCGGTCTGGTCAGTCAGATCATTTCGCAGATCAATGAGAGCCAGAACGCCATCGCGGGTGCTGTTGAAGAACAAACCGCGATGACCTCCGAAATCTCTCGAAACATCGCGGACGTGGCGACCGGGAGTGGCGAAATCGTCGACAGCATCGCGGTCGTCGCCGACACCGCCAAGGGTGCAACGAGCCGATCGGATGAAACACTCGCGACGGCCACAAGCATTAACGAGTTGGCTTCCGATCTGATCACCCTGGTCGGCCATGCCGCTGCCGGCGGAACGGTCAGCGGAGATTCCGCGGCCCAGCCCCGCGGGAAATACCAGCTCGCCGAAGCTGAGTCCGACTACGAATCGTGATCGCAATCACTGTCCACCCGAGTCTCCTCGGAGGCTTGGATTTCACCCATCCAACCACGCTCATCTAAGACTCCTTGCCAAGAACAGAGAGAGTTTGCCGTGACCACCGACAACCAACTTCCCCCTCAGCACCTTCGGCGCGAACTATTTGCACACGCCGAAGACCTCGCGATGCTGCCATCCGTGGCCAACGAGGCGCTTCAACTCGCTCAGGATACTGAATGTCGCTCGAGTGACTTTTCGCAAGTCGTCGAACGCGACCCCAACTTGGTCACCGACTTATTGACACTCGCCAACAGCGCCGTCTTCTCGTGCGGCCGATCGGTTGCGACAGTCCAGCAGGCGGTCGTGCGGCTGGGGCTCCGTCAGTGTCGCAACCTGATTCTCAACACGTGCATTTCCAGCGCGATGAAGAATCTTCCGCTACAACAGGCTTGGGTTCGCGAGTTGGTTTGGGAACACAGTTATCGCACGGCAACAGCATGTGCGCACCTCAATCGAAAACTCCGACTCGGTTACCAGGGTGAGGAATTCACCGCGGGCCTGCTGCACGATTTCGGTCGGCTGCTACTGGCCATCGTCGCACCGGACACCTTTGCCGACGCCGATCCCCTGGACTTCATGGAAGACTCGGACCTGCTCGAGCGTGAGCGTGAGTTGATCGGAACGGATCACTGCAGCTTCGGCGCCTGGTTTGCGAATCACAACGGCTTGCCGTCTTCGCTCGCCGCCGCCATCCGCTACCACCACGGCGGCAACGAACCTGACCATCCCGACGCCAGACTGATTGCGTTGACGATCGCCGGCGATGACATCGCCAATCATCTGCAGCGAGTCGGTGAAGCGGCGGGTTACGAGCCAGAGCTCAATCCCGGCATCGATGCCCTGTCGCGGTGCGTGCCCGGCGACATTGAGACTCGATTCATCGAACAGCTGCCCGCGATCTTTGAGGACCTGATCTGCGATATCGGAATGGCAGAGGAAGAGTCTGAAGAAGATGCACCCTCTGTGGAAGCAAATGCATGAACACGCCAATCCGAATCTTGCTCTGTGATGATTCGGCGCTGATGCGGCGATTGATCAAGACAGCAATTGAGACCGATCCGAAGTTGAAAGTCGTCTGCGAAGCGAAGAATGGTCGTGACGCGACGGAGCAGCTCTCCAAACATCAACTCGATTTGGTGGTGCTGGACGTCGAGATGCCCGTGATGGATGGCATTGACGCGACGCGGGCCATGCGACGGAAGAACTTTGAACTTCCCATCATCATGTTCAGTTCACTTACCAGCCGTGGTGCCGAAGCGACGCTCGATGCCATCGCGGCGGGCGCGAACGATTTCGCGACCAAACCGGCCAGATCCGGACATATCGATCAAGCACTCGCGCATGTTCAACGCGAGCTGCTGCCGAAGATTCACCGATGGGCGAATCACTGGCGAACCAAAAGCGCGTCACGAACGAGCGCGGTGCCGTCCGGCCCGAACCCGATTCAAGGATTTCCGTCGGGACCGATCACGGGTGCGTCGTCGGGCGAAGGCATCTCGGCGATCGCGATCGGTGCATCCACCGGCGGACCGCAAGCGCTTTCGGCGTTAATGTCCCAAGTCAACCGGGATCTTCGCGTCCCGATTCTGATCGTCCAACACATGCCCCCTGTATTCACAGGATTGTTGGCCGAGCGATTGTCTGCCCAAAGCGGCCATTCGGTGCGTGAGGCGTCCGACGGAGAGGTGATCGAACCAGGCGATTGCGTTATCGCACCCGGCGATCAACACCTTACCATCGTGCGCGACCTCACGTCGCTGCGCGTTCAATTGAATCGAAACGAACCGGAGAATTCCTGTCGACCGGCGGTGGATCCGCTGTTTCGATCGTGCGCCAGCTGTTTCGGGGCTCGATGCTTGGGCGTTGTGCTGACCGGAATGGGAAAAGACGGGCTCGAAGGAGCGCGTGCGCTCAAGAAGACCGGTGCCCGAATCGTTTGCCAGGACGAAGCCAGCAGTGTCGTCTGGGGCATGCCCGGCAATATCGTGGGGTCCGACCTTGCGGACCTTGTCTTGCCAATCAACGGCATTGCGGACGAAGTCAACCGACTGACGCAGCAACCCCAGAACGTTTGATCGCCGCGCACCGTCATGTCTCTTCCTGAATCCGATGTCGATTTCCTCCGTGGTCTCGTCGCTGAACAAACCGGCAATGTGATCTCGCCGAGGCAGGCGTACCTACTTGAACAGCGATTGACTCCGGTCGCGGAGACGGCAGGTGTACGCGACGTTCAACAATTGGTCCAACGCCTGCGGAGCCGTCGCGACAGTCAGCTCTCGGGCGAAGTCGCTGAAGCGGTCACGGTCAATGAAACCAGCTTCTTCCGGGACAGGCACGTCTTCGAGTGTCTCGGTTCCACCCTCTTGCCGGAAATCATTGCACGAAATCAACACTCCAAAAAAATCAAGATTTGGTCCGCCGCCTGCTCCAGCGGACAGGAACCGTATTCGATTGCGATCGTCATTCGCGAGATGTTTCCGCACCTGACGGACTGGTCGATTCGGATTTTCGCGACCGACATTTCCAACGAAATGCTCAACAAGACTCGACGCGGAGTCTTTTCGGAGATGGAAGTCAATCGCGGTTTGCCCGCGGAATTGTTGACGCGTTACTTCACTCGTTTCGGTCCGGACTATCGCGTCCGCGACCACCTGCAATCGATGGTGGAAGTGACACGGATCAACCTCACCAAGCCTTGGACGCGATTAGAAGTCTTCGACATCGTGTTCATGCGAAATGTTCTGATCTATTTCGATCAGAGGGTAAAGTCCGACATTTTGAGTCGTACTCATCGCACGATTGCGAATGACGGCTATATGTTCATTGGCTCAGCCGAAACAACCATCGGTTTGGGTGTTCCATTCATGAGGGAAGAGATTAATGGTACCGTCTGCTACCGACCCACAGCTCACTAGTGAGCCGCCGATTCCGTCGGAAGATCTTCATCAAATGGTGAAGGAGGCTTTCGATTCGATGGTTGGCATTCCTGTCGAACCGGTTTCCGAAGAAGAAGCCACCGAAGGCTGCGACTGCGTTCAATCGTCCGTGCGAATCAGCGGCGATTGGAACGCCCACCTTGTCGTGACCGCACCATCGTCACTGGCGACGGACATCGCTTGTTCGATGTTCGATCTGAGTGAAGGCGATATCACCGAGGAAGAAATTCTCGACTCCATCGGCGAGATCGCGAACATTCTCGGCGGAAACGTCAAGGCCGCCGTTGGTGGCACTTGCGAGTTGTCGATCCCGCGGGTCGGTTTGTTCGACTACGACAACAGCCATGCGTTTACCCAAGCGTTCCGCTGCAACGATCAGTTTCTACGCCTGATCATCAAGCCTTTCTAACTAGCACCTTCTACATCGGCACGAGTCAATACCATGAAACTGTTAATCGTCGACGACAGCAAAGCGATGCGCATGATCCTCATTCGCACGCTCAAGAAAACCAGCCTCGGTGACTTCACGATCGTCGAAGCATCCAGCGGACCGCAGGCACTGGAACTGCTCGAGAAAGAGTCTCCGGACATGATCCTCTCGGACTGGAACATGCCGGAAATGAAGGGCATCGAACTGCTTCAAAAGATCCGTGAGTCCGGGAACAACATTCGATTCGGCTTCGTGACTTCCGAAGGCAGCGACGAAACCAAGCAACTCGCGATGGACTCGGGAGCCGCCTTCGTTCTCACCAAGCCCTTCACCGCAGACTCGATGCAAGCCGTACTCGAACCGGTCCTCTCCTAGATCACCAACGTCAACCCAACAGGAATCTCATGACCACGACTGACAAGACAATCGACACCGCAGAACTCGCTGAGTTCCTCACCGATCTCTATGGGATCGACATCAGCGGCAAGGACAGCGATGCCACCACATGTGACGCCCCCGGCGCTCTGGCGACCTACGTCAATGATGATGGCGAAGTCCGCGGACACATCCTTTGCGACGTGAAGGCCGCTGCCGTCCTCGGCGCCGCGCTGACGCAAATCCCCAAGGGTGGCGTGGAAGATGCCGTCGAGTCGGGTCAACTGCCCGACAACCTTCGCGAGAACATCTACGAAGTGCTGAACATTTCCGTCAACGTGTTCCCACATGTCAAACGGCTCGTTCTTCGCGATGTCGAGTTTGACGCCGCGAACATCAACGCCGAAGAAGTTTGCAAGAGCAGTTCAGCGATCGAGCTTTCGGTCGCACGCTATGGCGATTGCACGATCTTCGTCAACTAGATCAAATCGAGTGGGCTCATCGGCTGTCGACTGCTGAGTCGGCAGCCGTGTCCCCTCGCCGGTGAATCATCTCGCAACTCAGGCGATGATTTCATGGATCGGCTCGACGTGCTCGACGCCGACCAACTTCTGATCCAAGCCTCCGTAGAAATACGAGAGTCGATTCGGGTCGAGCCCCATTTGGTGAAGAACTGTTGCGTGCAAGTTCTTGACGTGCAGCGGGTTTTCGACAGCCGCCGAACCGAGCTCATCCGTCGTCCCGAATGACATTCCGCCCTTGATCCCTCCACCAGCCATCCACATGGTGAAGCCATAGGAGTTGTGATCACGTCCGCTTCCCTTGGCATACTCCGCGGTCGGTTGCCGCCCGAATTCGCCGCCCCAGATCACCAAGGTCTCGTCGAGCATTCCCCGCTGTTTCAAATCGGTCAACAGCCCCGCGATCGGCAAATCCGTTCGCCCGGCGTGCCGGTTGTGGTTGAGTTCGAGGTCTCCGTGTGCGTCCCAGTTGTCGTCGTTATGCGCGCCGCCACTATAAAGCTGAATGAAACGGACACCGCGATCGACCAATCGGCGGGCGATCAGACAGCGGGTGCCGAAATCCTTCGTCTCGTCGCGATCCACCCCATAAAGCGAAAGAGTGCGTTCGTCCTCCTGAGACAGATCGACCGATTCCGGTGCCGAAGACTGCATCCGGTAAGCCAATTCGTAGCTCGCGATGCGCGACGAGAGATCGCTATTGTCGGCGCGGCCGACGAGGTGATTCGTGTTGGCTTGCTGGATTGAGTCGATCAGTTCTCGTTGGACCTCGGGTGTAAGATCGGATTGTGACCGCAGATTATAGATCGGTGCTCCCTCGGACTTAAAAACGGTCCCCGCGTAAGTCGCTGGCATATAGCCGCTACTCCAGTTCTTTGCGCCACTGATGGGCCCGCCCTTGGGGTCCAGCATGACGACGTATCCGGGCAGGTTCTCATTCTCCGAACCGAGACCATAGGTGACCCACGACCCCATTGCGGGGTTGCCCGAGAGGATTCGTCCGCTGTTCATCATCAGCATGGCCGAACCGTGAATCGGGGAATCCGCGGTCATCGAGTGCAAGAATGCAATATCATCGACGTGCTTGGCGACGTTGGGAAATAGCGTGCTGACCCATTTTCCGCATTGACCATGCTGGGAAAATGTCCATCGCGGCTCGACAATCCGGCCGCCCTTGCGATGGCCGCCACGTCCGAACGTCTTGACGTCGACGGTCTTGCCATCCATCCCGGTCATCGTCGGTTTGTAATCGAAGGTGTCGATGTGACTCGGCCCTCCGTACATGAAAAGAAAGATGACGCTCTTTGCCTTCGGTGCGAAGTGCGGCGGTTTCACCGCAAGCGGGTTGCTGCCCACATCGGCTTCCGCGGCACCCAGAAAACCATCCTGAGCAAGCATCGAAGAGAGTGCCGCCGCACCGAATCCGCCGCCGGTTTGCCACAGGAATTCGCGTCGCGTTCGGCCACAAAAGTTTCGCGAGGTTCGTTTCATCGTTGTCCCGTTTCTCTTCGCTCAATCCAAAAACAAGAACTCGTTCCAATTCATCACGCTCAGGGCGTACAGCTGTTTGGCACGAGTTTCTCCGAGGCCATGTTTTGTTTGAAATAACTTGATCAGCCCGATGCCGGCGGCGACTTCTTCTTCTGAGGGGTCCCGTGCGAGCACACGCCTAATCGCTTGACGAACAAAACCTGCGTCATCCATCTTACGGGTCTGCGAGTCGGCGATCGTCGCCGTTAAGCGGGACGCCTGCATCGAAGCAAAGTCACCGTTGAGTAGCGAAAGCGCCTGTGCCGGCTGCAGCGTCATGAATCGAGCTTCGCACGTCAAATCGGGGTCCGGGAAGTCGAATGCAGAGAGCATCGGGGTGACCAAGGAACGTTTGACATAGATGTAAACGCTGCGACGATTCTGGTCGGCTTCACTGGAGCTTCCCCATCCGCTGCCCGGCCGCGATTGTCCCGCCAACACTTCCGCCGAGAGCTGAGGATAGATACTCGGTCCGTAGCTTTTGCGATTGAGTGAACCGTTGACCGCAAGCAGCGAGTCACGTACTTCTTCACCGCTAAGTCTTCGAGGGTTAAAGCGCCAAAAGAGGTTGTTGTCGGGGTCGGCCGCTAGCGCCGCGTCGTTCGCGCGTGACGACATCTGGTAGGTCCGACTGGATAGAACCAGACGGTGCATCGCTTTGATGCTCCATCCCTCGTCAACGAACCGGTTGGCGAGATAATCGAGCAGTTGTGGATGCGTGGGTGGCGTGCCCAAACGGCCGAAATTGTTGCTGGATCGAACCAAACCTCGCCCGAAGTGGTGTTGCCAAATTCGATTGACCATGACGCGTGCGGTCAAACGATTGTCGTGGCGCGTGATCCACTCGGCCAGCATTCGACGGCGTCCAGACGGTTCCGCCGCCGTCGAATCGGCATCGGGAACGATGGGCTGCGTTTGCTCAAACAAGGATGGAAAAGCCGGTTGCACCTCGTCGGTCGGCGAATGTGGGCTCCCGCGAAAGAGCACCCGTGTCGGCTCGCTAATCTTGCGATAACGAGCCAAGCCAAGGACTTGTTCGCGAGGCGGTAACTATTTGAAGGCTTTACGGTTGTCGGCAAGTTGTTGTTTGAGATCGCGATACCGAGCGCGTTGCTTTTCGCTCAGATGCTGATCCAGCTTTTCCTTGAGCACACGATTTCGATCGCGCTTTGGACCTTCCGTTTTCCGTTGGTCAGGTGCCGACATCTTTGCGATACCGGCCTGCTCGATCGCGCGAATCTCTTTCTCGAGTTCAATCCTCTGCCGATCGTTGGAAGCATAGGATTCGCGCAAGTCGCGCGAGCTAACGTCGATTTGACTATAGCTCTGTTGGTCGCCGCGCTGACCATACTCGGTGAGGTCTTCGAAGAAAGAGAGAAAGCTGTAATAGTCCGCTTGTGGAATCGGGTCGATCTTATGGTCGTGACACCGGGCACAGTTCATCGTCAATCCGAGCAAGACCTGTCCGGTGGTGAGGATAATGTCGTCCAACCCGTCGTAGCGTGCTTGCAGCGGATCCGCGGGTTCATCATCCCAGATGCCTAGCCGATAGAAGCCGGTCGCCGTCAGCGTTTCGGGAGTAACCTGATCCAATTCATCGCCAGCAAGTTGTTCCTTGACGAATTGATTGTACGGCTTGTCTTCGTTGAACGATCGAATCACATAGTCGCGATACTTCCACGCATTCGGTTTTGGCCCGTCGCGCTCGTAGGAGTTTGTCTCGGCAAAACGAACGAGGTCCAGCCAGTGCCTGCCCCACCGTTCGCCGTATTGGTCCGTCGACAACAACTCGTCGACCAAACGCTGGTGTGAGTCGGCGTTTTGATCCGCAACGAACGCATCAACTTGCGTCTTGCTCGGCGGCAAACCGGTCAGACCGTAGTAAGTACGGCGGATCAAGGCTCGACGGTCCGCAGATGGGTTCGGTTCGAGCCCGGCCGTCTTTAAGGAGTCGTAGACGAAGGCATCGATCGGATTCGCTTGCCAGATCTTGTCATCGACGCGGGGCGGATCGGGACGCGTCATCGGTTCAAACGCCCAGTGGTCACGCCACACCGCTCCCTGTTCGATCCAGCGCCGGATCAACGCAACCTCTTCCTCGGTGACTGGGTCGCCTTCGGGAGGCATGCGCTCAAATTCGTCCTCGGAAGTGATCCGCTCCAGGACAACACTCTCTTCGGGCTGACCGGCGACGAACGCACGAGCGCCGGAATCCGTCTCGGCGAACGCCTCCTCGCGTGTTGCGAAACTCAATCCGCCTTCGACTTCATCCGGCCCATGGCAGGCGAAACATCGTTTGGCCAGGATCGGTTGGATTTGCTTCTGAAAGTCAACGTTGGATTGGACGTCCGCGGCACTCGCCGTCGTCACTACGACCATCAGGACGACGGGGACCGCCATTGGAATCAAGTCAAATCGGAACAAGACGCTTCGCATGGCACAAACGTTGTTCGGCGTGGGGGGAGAGCCGATGGGGTGGGATTCTGCTCGGGACAGCCCGAAAACAAGCACTGGCTCGCAACAAGCACTGGCCCGAAAACAGGCACTGGCTCGAAAACAAGCACTGGCTCGCAAGTGAGCAATCCTTCTTCGGTTGACGGGACGGTAAACAGTGTCTTTCAAATCGTAGACGCCGCCAATGAGAATTTCGTCCAATTGGCTGAGTTCGCTTTCACTCGCTGCGGTTCTGCAGAATTCAGTCTACGCGATCTGGGCTTGTCGCTCGCCATTAGCGCCAGCCGGGCATCCGCAAATCAAACTTGAATCGCAACGACACGTTTCTGGCGAATCGCTGCGGAACTAGTGGTCCGTGACAGCTTCGCTTTAGGGTCGGCTACGGAAACGGTGTCAGGAACCAAAAACCAAACAGCCCGTAGGGTGCTTCGCATTTTTGGTTCCTGACACCCGTTCCGACTACGGCTACAGGAAGAAACCGGCGACAGCCCCGGTCATGCAACAGGCCAACACACCCCCGAACATCGCCCGTAGACCGAGCTGAGCCAAATCACGCTTTCGACTGGGGGCCAGACCGCCGATGCCGCCGACCTGAATGCCGATCGCACCAAAGTTGCTGAAGCCCGCGAGCGCGTAGGTCAAAACCGTCGCGGTGCGTTGCGAGAGCACCGGGACATCTTCTTGCATCATGTCGCTGAGTGTCTTGTAGGCGATAAACTCGTTGGCGACGGTCTTGAGTCCGATCAGCCGTCCAGCCTCGACGCACTCCGCGGCGGGGATGCCCAGCAACCATGCGATCGGAGCGCACGCATAGCCGAGGATGATACCGAGCGAGAGCTTTGGCACCCCACCATCATCGACGAATTGAAACGCTTCGCACCCAACGCCGAGAAGGACATCGATCAGTCGGATCATCGCGAGGAAGGCGATCAACATCGCGCCGAC
>JBCBLJ010000717.1:0-4366 GCA_038520195.1 Planctomycetota bacterium | reverse complement strand
TCCCTAGGATTCCCCGACGAAGACGGCGCGGCGACCGTTGCCGTCGGCAGGTTGCCCGCGAAGAACGTCGAACAAGTGAAGACCTATGTCGCGAAGATTCTGATCGGTCGGTGTGTTTTCGTAAGCCAGAATCTTCGCGACATAGGTCTTCACTTGTTCGACGTTCTTCGCGGGCAACCTGCCGACGGCAACGGTCGCCGCGCCGTCTTCGTCGGGGAATCCTAGGGAATGATCCGTCCAGGCCCCACGCATGCGTCCGTGTTCACCCGTCGGAGACTCCGTGCCCGCCGTCGTCCAGTGCCCAACAATCAGAACGCATGATGAACCGGAAAAGTCTGCGACGTGCTGAGACAATCGCTCCTTCAGCAGTCCCGCTGTCTGTGGGCCGCCCTCGGCCCGAGTCGCGCCGAGGTCGGTTGCGGCGATGACGATCACTTCCGTTTTCCATCCCTGCGAGCTGCGATGTCGGACCAAAGGGGACACCGCTGTTTGAAATTCATTCGTTGTCACGAGAATCCATTGGCGACCTGAATCGAATCGTGGTCTCTCGGCGTTTACAGATGCCGTCGCCATGAACGAGGCAAGAAGGATCAATCCTATTCGCGTCATCGGTCTCTCGTGGAATAGCTCACCGGCGGTACGGCAAGCGTGGGTATGCGATGCGAGTCCACTCTCTCGACGATTGTATCGTTTCTCTCCTAGAGCAGTCGGCTCGAGCTTGTCGGTTGCGGTTACTCGGACCCGTCGGGCAGGCTCGTTTCAAACGGGAGTCGCCGGAACCGTTTTTTGAGCTCCTCTTTTCCGTGACTTGAATTGATTTCTTGAGCTGTCGTCGAACGGTCTCGTTGGACGGCGAATGACAACACGTCTTTTGCGAGAAGACGGTAAACGGACAGCATTCTTATCCATGTTGTCGCGGCTCCTTGCCTAACGCGAGCGTAAATTTCAACCGTTCGGGGCGGACTGCGTCACCGCTCTCACTCCACCTCTTCAAAGAGAGATCGGAAGAGCAGTGAGAACGATGCGACCGACCGAACAGGCACGTGGCGGATGCGCCGCGGGCTGAGAACGGTACACACGGGGCACATCGATGAACCAATCCGAAGCAACCTTGATCACGCTCAGCGGCTCCATCGGCGTAGCCGAAATTGCGGAACTGCACACGGGCGTGGTTCGAGCGGCTGAGGAAGGTCGGAAGATCACGTTCGACTTCTCGGAAACACGTGATGTCGACGCATCCATTCTGCAACTGCTTCTCGCATCGAGCGCCGCGGCAAAGAAAGATGTCGCCACGATCTCGTTGCGGGGTGTTTCCGATTCTCTGGCGGAATCCTTCGAGAGCTTTGGGGCTGGCGAGATTCTCTCGATGGTCGAAGGAGCGCCGCCGATGGTAGCTGTTCCGACGGAGCAAGCTGGCTAACCAAGAGTTCAAACACGGAAAGTAGGCAGGTTTTCTCAAATGGCTAAGACTGCGCTGGTCGTTGACGATTCCACTTCGATGCGTCAGATGGTTTCGTTCACTTTGAAGGAATCAGGGTTCGAGGTCATCCAGGCCGGCAACGGCCAAGAGGCACTGGCCAATGTGGCCGGCAACTCGGTCAATCTTGTCGTCACCGATCTCAACATGCCTGTCATGGATGGGATGACGCTGATACGCGAACTGCGGACCAAACCGGAATTCAAATTCACGCCCATCCTGATGCTTACGACCGAGTCGCAAGACACGAAAAAGCAAGAGGGGCGCGCGGCGGGAGCGACGGGGTGGATCGTCAAGCCATTCAATCCCGTTCAGTTGATGCAGGTCGTAGGCAAGGTGGTCCGGTAGGGCTTTTGGGGAGGCGAATCCATGAATATCGATATGGGGCAATTCCTGGAATCCTTTTTTGAAGAGGCTTCCGAGCACATCGAAAGCATGGAAGCTGGACTGTTGCAGCTTGAAAGTTCGCCCCAGGACGGCGAGTTGCTCAACACCATCTTCCGAGCCGCACACTCGATCAAGGGTGCCAGCTCCACGTTTGGGGTCAAGAAGGTCGGTGAATTCACCCACGTTCTTGAGAGCCTGCTCGACCAGATGCGCGACGGTGCGATCCAGGCCACGTCTGAATCGACCGAACTGCTTCTGACTTCCGTGGATGTTCTCAGTGGGCTGCTCTCGGCCGCGCGTGACGGTAGCCCAGAACCCGAGAACGTCGAAGAAGTCCGCGAGAAGCTTCAGCAACTCAACGGGATGGAAGCCACGTCGAATTCCACCCCATCGGCGGCGGAAGATTCGGCTGTAACCGACGGAAAGACGGTGTACCACATCTTGTTCAAGCCGACCGCCGAGTTCTTTCACTTTGGCTTGGACCCGCTGCTATTGATCCGTGAGTTGAGCGAATGCGGCAAAGTCACCGCTGTCGAACTTGATGTTTCCAACTTGCCACCGCTCAGCGAATTGGAGCCGGAGACCAGCTATCTCTCCTGGAATGTGACGCTAGAAACCGAACAGAGTCCGGAGCAACTCCGGGACGTGTTCATGTTCGTCGATGACGACACCGTGGTCGAACTGGAGCCGCGCGTGCCCGACCCGGAACCGGCAGAGTCGGTTGATTCCGCGCAGGGCGCGGCGACGCAATCGGAGCCGGGAAAGAAGCAAACCAAGGCCGCGTCCCACCGCGAGTCGGTTCGGGTCAACGGTGAACGATTGGACGAAATGATCAACCAGATCGGCGAATTGGTCATCGGGATCTCGATGGTGGAACAGGAATGGTCCAGCCTTCACGGTGGGTCCGAATCGGCCGCGACGGCACAACTCAGCAAGATCGTTCGCGATCTGCAGGAGCAAAGTCTTTCGCTTCGGATGGTGCCCGTCGCGGCGACCTTTCAAAAGATGGCGCGAATCGTTCGCGATCTTAGCAACAAGCTCGGCAAGCAAATCAACTTTGAGGTTTCCGGCGAAGAGACCGAGCTCGACAAGACGGTCGTCGATCAGATCGGTGACCCATTGATTCACATGGTCCGGAACTCCGTCGACCACGGCGTCGAGTCTCCCGAGGATCGTGTCGCGGCAGGCAAACCCGCTGCGGGGCGGGTCAGCGTTCGCGCCTACCATCAGGGCGGCAACATCTACATTGAGCTGCAAGACGATGGCAAGGGCATGAACCTGGAGGCCATCCGCAAAAAGGCGATCGATCGCGGGATCATTCGCGAAGCCGACAAACTCTCCAACCAAGAGATATGCGACCTCGTTTTCCATGCCGGTCTCTCGACGGCAGAGAAAGTGACGGATGTCTCGGGACGTGGCGTCGGAATGGATGTCGTTCGTCGAAACATCGAGGAACTCAAGGGTAGCGTCACGCTGTTTTCCGAACCGGGTGTCGGCACGACCGTTACCGTCCGGCTTCCGCTAACGCTGGCGATCTTGGATGGTTTGTTGGTTTGCCTCGGTTCGGAGGTTTACGTCGTGCCACTGCTCTCGGTGGTCGAATCGTTCCGCCCCAAGCCCGGAGAAGTCAAGCGCCTGGCCAACAACATGGAAGTCGTGCAGGTGCGTGGCGAGGTCGTGCCGATTCTGCGCTTGCACAGTCTCTTGAACCTGGAAACGAATGTCACCGATCCGGCGAAAGGCCTGCTGGTGATCGTGGAGGATCACGACTCGAAGATCGCGCTTCTGGTGGACGACCTCGTCGGCCAGCAACAAGCGGTGATCAAGAACCTGGAGTCCAACTTTCGCAAGGTCAACGGGATCGCGGGGGCAACCATCCTCGGTGATGGCCGTGTCGCGTTAATCCTCGACATCGTGGGGCTCAAACACCTGACACCCAAACTCGACTCTCGGGAACACCTCGTTGCCTGAGATCCCTTCAACCTCAAGAACTCTGAACAAACAAAGACTGGAGAAATCATGTCCGCGGACCAAGACATCACGCAGGAAACGGAGCTTTCAACCGATGGGAGTCAGTTTCTGACATTCACACTCCAGGACGAAGAGTTTGGGATTGAGATTCTGAGAGTGCAAGAGATCAAAGGGCTCTCGCGTATCACACCCATTCCCAACATGCCCGAATACATTCGGGGTGTCATGAATCTTCGCGGAACGGTGGTCCCCATCGTTGATCTGCGGGCTAAGTTCGCGATGCCCGAAGCGGAATACAACCAATTCACGGTCATCATCCTCGTCACCATCGGTGACAAGGTAATGGGATTGGTGGTCGATGCGGTCAGCGATGTCTTGAACGTCGCGGAAGACAACATCGAATCGGCTCCCGATATGGGTACCGAAGCGGATACCTCGTTTATGACCGGCATTGCCAAGTCCGGTGAACGGCTCATCACGCTGTTGAACATGGACGAACTCGTTGACGTCAACGGCGTGACGCTTCAAACC
>JBCBLJ010000629.1:0-5114 GCA_038520195.1 Planctomycetota bacterium | reverse complement strand
GTGAAGGAAGAGTACGAACTATCTCCGTGTGGGGCAAAAACCACAGGAAGACCCCGAAATATCTCCGTCCCCCCAAATGTACTGGCCAGACCTCTGTACAGCAACCAAACGCTGGGTTACGCTTCCTGAATCTGAACTCTTGATCATCTGCTGGATGGGGCACGAAAATGTCAGCTGATCGGTTTCGTCAGGCGCTCGCGCTCATGAACCTGAGCGAACGTGAACTCATCTGGTATCCAAAATGGGTTGACGGATATGCCGCATTTCACTCCGTCAGGGAAGTCTGGGAGCATGGAATCGGTGAGCTGCCATTGGACCAGGAATTGGTCGTTGCGTACCTACGCTCGCTTCGTGATTCGGGAATCGCGGCATGGCGTCGCCATCAAGCTGCCCGGGCATTGGAGATCTATCAGGCCACCGTACTACGCCACTCGCGCGTGGACTTCCAGCCGATTCGCAACAAGCTTCAGGAAATCGCCCGAACCGAGAAACGCGCCGGAAGCGTGACGCCTGTCGAAGCAACACTCGTTGTTGGTGAGGGTAACGCCGGTTGTCTCGACCAACGCGAACCCGCCGTGATTCAGCGAATGCGTGCCAGGATGCGTGTCTTGCATCAGCCCATCAGTACCGAACAGGCCTACGTTGGCTGGGTCGCCCGGTTCATCCGGCATCTGGATGATGAACGACTGGATCGTTACGGCGAGCCGGAAATTGCTGACTTCTTGACCGACCTGGCGACGACGGGGAGCGTCACTGCGGGTACGCAAAACCAGGCTCTTTCCGGTCTGCTGTTCTTTTATGAAAAAGTCCTCGGGCGGGAGATTCGCTTCATCAATTCGGTGCGTGCGAGGATCAGCGAATACCGACCGATCGTGCTGACGAAGACGTAAATTGCGGAGTTGTTTCCGCACTTTACTGGGGTCTATCGAATCATGTTCTTGTTGATGTACGGCGGAGGGTTGCGTCATCGAGAGTGTCGCACGCTACGAGTCAAAGATGTTTGTTTCGAAAAACATGAGATCTTGGTCCGCAATGGCAAAGGAATGAAGGATCGTGTCACCGTGTTAGCCGAGAACGCTGCGCCGCTGCTGAAGGAACACTTGCGTAGCGTCGAGGCCGTCCACCGGGGCGACTTGCAGGATGGCTTCGGAGAGGTGTATCTTCCGTTTGCGTTGGCCCGCAAATACCCCAGTGCGGCGCGCCATTTTGGCTGGCAATATGTATTCCCATCGCCGCGTCTGAGTCGTGACCCCCGAAGCGGAAAAAGACGCCGGCATCACCTACACGAGTCCACGCTTCGAACTCACTTTCAACGAGCTTTAAGTCGAACCGAGATCGTCAAGCCTGCGGTTCCCCATACGCTGCGCCACAGTTTCGCAACGCATCTGCTGGAGGACCGGGCTGACATTCGCACCGTGCAGGAACTTCTTGGGCACAAGGACGTCAAGACAACCGAAATCTACACGCATGTGATGAATCGGCCCGGACTGGCGGTGACCAGCCCTTCGGATGGATTGGCGCTGGTGTGAAGTAAAAGTGTGAAGCAACGCGTCACACCTTGTGATGCATTCAACATCTAGCGATCGTCTGAGGGCGGCATGCCCCATCTCAACACACCGTCACGGATCACAGGCGATCCCTTGCGCCGTCGCTTTGTACGCTGAATAAGACGCGGTCGGAACGCTACGTTGAACGTGGTAGTCGCCGTCGTTGGGGGGCGCGTGGTTTGTTCTGGTTTTAGAGGGTCACGGACTGCAAGCTGTGTACGCTTTGCAAGTTGTGCACGCTCGTGCGACCGCAGTTTTGGGCAGTCACTCGAATGGGTCTGAGTACCGCTCGTCGGTCAACAACTCTTGGTCGGTCAACGTTGAGAGGAACTTCGC
Organism: Planctomycetota bacterium; assembly: GCA_038520195.1. Lineage (GTDB taxonomy): Bacteria > Planctomycetota > Planctomycetia > Pirellulales > Pirellulaceae > Stieleria. The sequence continues at coordinate 3,231 of JBCBLJ010000629.1, read as the reverse complement.
GAGCGCGACTTTTTCGACTTCCGGTAGCGCCATTCCATTGGCCATGAAGTCTTGCAATCGGGCGTCCAGGTTCTCGTGCGGTCTCACGCTCCAGTTGTAGTGTTCGATGACTTGGTCCACGGTATGAAACCGACCGTCATGCATGTACGGCCCGGTCACGTCCAAGTTTCGAAGCGTGGAGGGTTTAAACAGGCCTCGATCCGTCTCTTGGCCGGAGGCCTCGGCAACGCCAAAGTCATCCCCGGGCAAATTGCTGTCGATCCCGTTGTTGCCGGGACGCTCGAGCTGAAAGATCGTCCATTGATCGCGACTGTGGTTGGGCAAATGGCAATCCGCACAAAGCGCCCGGCCAAAGAATTGCTGCTTGCCTAGATTTTCTTGGGCCGTGAAATTCGGAAAGTCCTCGCGCGGCGAAGCGACCTGAGCCAAGCCGATGTCGTAGCGGGAGCGAAAGGACGTGATCGAACGCAGGAACTGCGCGAGGGCTCGGCCGATACGTTCCCGGGTCACCCGCGTGTCGCCGAATGCAGCGTTGAACAACGGCGGATAGATCGGGTCGGCGGCCAACTGCCGCGTCAACTTTTTAAGATCGTGCCCCATTTCGACCGGATTCTCGATCGGCATCAACACCTGTTCTTCGAGGGATGCCGCTCGTTCATCCCAAAAGAATTTTCCCCGCCGGTAGTATCGCAGGTTCACCAGACTCATCGAGTTGCGGTCGACCTTTTGTCCGTCGAAACCGGTGCTCACTTTCACGCCATCGGTGAAGGCAAATTGCTGTTGGTGGCAGCTCGCACAGGAAGTGGTGCCGTTGAGCGAGAGGGTTGTGTCGTAGAACAAAACGCGACCGAGTGTGGCGCCATGGTCGGTGATCGGGTTTTCGCTTGGCGTATTGTCCAGCGCGGCGACTCTCTCACGCAGCGATTTAGATAGCCGCGCGTCGCCGTATTTGAAAGGCGTTTCGGGGAGTCGCAGACGGCGAGACCGATCCGCTGCGGGTTCGGCCGCATCAACGACATGGCCGAGCAAACAAAGGCTGGCGAAAAGCAGACTGCGGATCAAATTCTTCATTCGCTCAGATTAACCGAGTCGACGCGCGATGACGTAGGAAATGCTGCGGGACGGCGGAGAGAGTATCTTCCAATCGCACTCAAGTGGACTCTGGACGCAAGACTGGAAACAGAATCACATCTCGAATCGATTTCTGGCCGGTCAAGATCATCACGAGCCGATCGATGCCTATTCCGAGCCCGCCAGCGGGCGGCATTGCGTGTCGCAGGGCTCGAATGAAGTCATGGTCCATCTTGGCCATCGACTCTTCATCTTCCAGCCCATCGAGTTGTGTCTCGAAGAGTTGCTGCTGCAAGTCGGGATCGTTCAGTTCGGTGTAAGCGTTGGCGAGCTCCATCCCACGGATGAACAACTCAAAACGCTCGGCGATCTCCGGGTTGTCGCGTTTGCGTTTTGTCAGCGGGCAAATGCTGGCCGGATAATCGATGACGAAGATCGGTCCTTCAAGCGTGTCTTCCACTTTTTCTTCGAAGATCTCGTTGCGAACGACATCGGGGTGCTTCCCTTCGACGTCCAGGGCAAGACTTTTCGCATAGTCCTTGACCTTTGCCTCGTCGGCCGCATCGATGCCGGTAGCCTTTTGGAACAGTTCCGCGTAGGTGGCGCGTTTGAAGGGGGGAGTGAAGTCGACGATTTCGCCACCGAATTCCCGTTTGTACCCTCCGCCGATGGCTTCGATGGAGTTGCAGATGACCCGCTCGGTCAAATCCATCATGGATTGATAATCGCCGTACGCCTGATAGACCTCGAGCATCGTGAATTCGGGGTTGTGTCGCGGGCTAAGGCCCTCGTTCCGGTAAACACGTCCGAGTTCGTAAACGCGTTCCATCCCTCCGACCATGAGTCGCTTGAGGTGAAGTTCCAGCGCGATCCGCATGGTGAGCGGCATATCGAGCGCGTTATGGTGTGTTTCGAAAGGCCGGGCCGCGGCTCCGCCGGCGACCGTGTGAAGGGTCGGGCCTTCGACCTCGCAAAAGCCATCGTCATCGAGCGTCTGGCGAACCGCTTTGACGATCTTGGTGCGATGGAGAAAGGTCTCGATGACGCCATCGTTGAACGCCAGATCGGCGTAGCGCATGCGTTGTTTCAAATCGACGTTGGTTAACCCCGCGTGCTTGTCCGGCGGCGGTTCGAGCATCTTCGTGTGCAGGAACAAGCCTTCGGCGAACACGGTCAGCTCACCCGTGTTGGTCCGCCCGAGCCGACCTTCGGCACCGACAAGATCACCGAGGTCAAAGAGTTTGGCGAGCGCGAAGTCCTCTTCACCGACTTGCTTCTTGCCGATGAAAATCTGAATGGTGCCGGTCCAGTCCTTGATGTTCAGGAAGATGAGCTTGCCTGCGGTGCGCGACAACATGATCCGTCCCGCGACACGGACCTTGGGCCCGATCTCTTCACCGGGTCCGTTGTCCGATTTCCACTGCCGATAGTCCACCTCGCCGGATTGGAAATCGGGCAATTCGATCCGCTCGCCGCCTTCTTTCTGGAATTGAACTTCGCCGCTGCGGTCGACGCAGGTCCCGATCAAAGTGCGGTCATCGTAGCGACTTCCCCATGGGTCGATCCCCATCGCTTCGATCTGCTTGAGTTTTTCTCGTCGCGCGACTCGTGGATCGGTTCCGTCCTGAGATTGGTCGCCGGAATTAGCTTGCTCGTTCATCGTGCCATCTTGCGGGGTGGGTGACGGCGTTCCAGCACCGTCTGAACCAAGGTCAGCAAGGATTCTCGAATCGAATCGTCGTTTTGGCAAGCGGAGCCGGAGAGAGACCGACTTGACCCCGAAACGCCGATTTGGATATCAGGCACCGAATTGGCCGCTCCGCGTCCTTCGACGACGGGAGTTTCACGCGTTTCCGCACACGGGTCTGTTTCGATATGAGCCGCCTTGCCCTCATGATGTTCGCTTGGGTCGCACTGTCCACGCTTTCGCTTGCCGGCGAAGTGGTCCATTTTCAGCTGAAAGACTGGAAGGCAAAACACATTCACGACACCGAGAAGGCTGAGAAAATCTCCACGACGCTGAAGAAGCTCGGATGCGAGGTCAAGCAAGAGAAGCACAACGGACACTTCGACGTGAAGTATCGGTGCCCGAAACAACGCAAGCTTCCCGTCAAGAGCCACGAGGAAGCGATGAAGTGGGAAAAGTGGTTCAAGGAATAC
>JBCBLJ010000127.1:0-13850 GCA_038520195.1 Planctomycetota bacterium | reverse complement strand
GCTGTTGGGAACTGACTTTCCCGCTTTGGTCCCGATGCTTATCTCTCTGGTCACGACACTCGTACTGTTGGTCGGTGGGATGACTTATTTTCGCCGAATGGAACGTTTTTTCGCGAAAATAAGTCATCCCACCGACCAACAGTACGAGTGTCGTGACCAGAGAGATAAGCATCGGGACCAAAGCGGGAAAGTCAGTTCCCAACAGCGCCCACCGAAATCCCTCGAGCGTTCCGGCGATCGGGTTGAGCGAATAGACCCACTGCCACTCGCCGGGAACGACTGCATTCATCTCATACACCACGGGACTTGCGAGCATGCCAATTTGAACGAAAAACGGCACAGCATATTGAACGTCTCGATAGATCGCGTTGAGCGCGGACAACCACAAAGAGACCGACAATGAGACAGCAACAATCTGAGCTACGAAAACCGGCAAGAAAATGATCTTCCAAGACGGAACCACCCCAAAAGCAAGCATCATCCCCAACAGGACGAGCATCGCGATTGCGAAGTCAACCAGCGAGGGGATCATGGACGCGATCGGAAGTGCGATGCGCGGAAAATAGACCTTTTGAATCAACTGCGCGTTCACCACAACGGATTGTGTCGCCGCAACGACTGTGACTGCGAAGAGCTGCCACGGCACCAACCCACAGAGACTTGTGACGGCATAGGGGGTCTCATTTGAGTGAGGCTTGCCATTGACCATCGAAAACAACAGGCTGAAGACCACCATCGTCAGAACCGGCTGAAGGATCGCCCAAGCGATACCAACAATGGTCTGGCGATAGCGCACCTTCAAGTCACGGACCGCAAACGTCTCGATGAGTTCGCGATACTCTAACAGTTCGCGGAATTGAAGCCATGGCGATCGTCGTGCGGTACCGCCGTAGTACCGCATTGGGGAAATAGCAGGAGGGCTCAACAGCCTCGGTTCGCTTTCAGGTTCCATTTAGCTCGCGATCGCTTTCTCGCAGTTCAGCGGCGACGTCGTCGCGGCCGTTTCAGGTTCAGTCGCCGGTGAAGCGAACGGGATTGCGGAGAGATTCGTCCCGTGCAATCTGAATCAACCGACGTTCCAACGCTGCGTTCTGCGCTTGAAGATGGAACCAAGCAAGCGGCGAGATCAATAGCATCACGTAGAGAAGTAGGTCGGTGCCGCGTCCGATTCCCACGCTCGTGGCGATTTGACTGGTCACATTTGGCGTCAAAATCAAAACCGCTGCCAACACGCAGACAAGGAAACGACCGACACGAAGCATCAGACGCCCTCGGCGCGCGCTCATGCCACGAATATCGGCGAGTACCACCACGGCCAGAAGTGCGAGTGAAACGACCTGAAAGATCATCGAACGAACCTGTGCAGAATGAGCTGGCTACCGATTCGGAGCGCGTCCCAGGCGGATTGACCCTTCTCGAGTGTCTCGGCGGTGTATCGAATCGTGACGGGCACTTCCTCGTAACGCAATCGATGGCGTGAGACCTGGTCGAGAATCTCCGACGCGTGCGCCATCCGCGGCTGCTGAATCCGGATCCTCTCGGCAGCCGAACGGGAGAACGCGCGAAATCCGTTGTGCGAGTCCGTCAGAGTTAGGCCGGTCGTCAGCCGAGTAAAGATCACAGCGGCCTTCAATAACAAACGCCGGCCCAGAGGCATTGACTGCTTGGTGCCAGCGAATCGAGTCCCGAGGGCGACGTCCGCGCGACCGGCCAAAACGGGTTCGAGCAGCCGGTCGATCTCATCCGAGTCGTGCTGGCCATCTGCGTCAAAGGTCACCACGTGGTCCGCGCCGTTTTGCAACGCGAATTCGATCCCCGTCCTCAACGACGCGCCCTGGCCGCAGTTGAAAGGATGTCGCAACAACCAAAGCGGCAACTGCCTTGCAACCAGCGACGTGTCGTCGACCGATCCATCATCCACCACGACGACGGTAAATCGCTTTCGGCGGGCAATTCGCGCAAGCGCACCGACGAGCCGAGACCCCTCGTTGAACGCTGGTACGACGACCCATATGGAAGGTTCGGAGTCAGGCTGATCGATCAAAAATTCATCCGCAGGATACGTGTTGCTAGGTTCGCTAGTGTCGGAACCTCGAGCGCAATGGCAACCGTTGTGAAGTGAAAAAACGATGAAGTTCAGCCGTCTGGAGCGTGGGAGAGATCGAAAACGATGTAGCGATTTGGCTCCCCCGCCACGATCTCGTACAGTTCACCGAGTGTTCGCAGTGTTTGCTGCTCCCATCGCCCGCCCACTCAAAACGGCAACGAAATGCGTGGCCCCCCACCGGCGAAACTCCCGTAGTCGCTCCTCCATCGTTGGCACCTGTCGCCCCGCCGCAACATCCAGCGAGATGTCAGCTGAACTCGGCCAGTTTCTGGCATCCAAATAGGAATGGAATTTGAGCGCCCGCGAGTAGTCGTCGGTGATCGCAACGACTTTGCCACCGACTCCCACCGTCTTCGCGATCTTGTCGTAATCCGATTGACTGAGAGGCGTGTAGTGGGTTTGTGACTCCGCTCGCGCTTGCATGGAAAGAGAAATACACCAACACGCGACGACGATCACACCAAAAATGGACCGCAGCGATCGATTGCGATCGCGAAAAAGAATCTCCATCAGGGGCGCCACCGCAATCGCGATGACTGGCAGCAATGCCACACTGTAATAGCTATGCGTCATGCTCCGGTAGTTGGTCGCGATCACAAAGAACAGGTAGCCAACGAACATCCCGACACACACCAAACGCTGGTGTGTATCCGTCCCCAGGGCGACTCCTAATGCGACGAAACTGACAAGCGTTATACCATAGTAGGCTTGCAAAAAACTAACCCACCGCTGCCACAATCCAAGTTCCGCCAAGAGACCTGGCATGAAAGAAGTGCTCTGCTGGTGGGCGCAGATTACTTGAATCCAAAGCAGACTCGGTAACGCACAGAGAACGCCGAACAGGTACCAACCAGGGTCGGTCAACACGCCACGCCAGCCCGACTTCGAGACGCCAAGGCCGGTCACGGCCGCGCATAGCGGAAACAACATAAAGCCTGGTTTGGCCAACAGGAAGATCCCACAAAGCATTCCGAGGCACGCCGCATGCTTCCATGAATCAGGATAGCCAAAGCGAAGCACCAACCAGAGTCCGAGTAAAAAACCCATCAACATCAGTGGCTCAGGTTGAAACGTGCGGCAAACAATGATCCCGAGCGGACTGGTCATGAAGAATCCGACTGCCGCGAGTCGAGGCACACCGGTCCAGCCCAACCGCGTGACGATATCGAACAACAGCAACGCGCCGGCACTCCAAAACATCGTGGCCAGATACGTTGAAATCCAGGGTGCTTCGGTTCCCGTCATGCGATACCACATTGCAACAACGAACTCGCTGACCGGCGGTTCGTAGACGAGTTCCTTGGCCACCTGTGAGACGTATGCGCGCTCCGCATCGGTCAGATTCTCATCGGTTTTGGCAGCGAGGTAGATATCTCGGGCGCGCAATGTTGAGGTGTATTGGCGCATCGTGTGGAACATCGATGGAAATCGATCGCAACGGTCAACTCGCTGCCAGACACCGCACCCCACTAAAACAATGAAGGCAGTCAATACCGCAACGGACAGCCCGGAGAACTTCCTTTCGAAGTCCGACGGCTCGGTTTCACCGCCGAGCTTTTCCGGAATCGGTTTGCGCTTCTTCATGGCTCAATTCGGCTAATCGGTCCGATTTCGATCCGCTACTGGGCTTGGTCCGACTGCTGACTCAAGCGTCGCATATGAGTCTGGTAAGCCTGCTCCAACTGATCGGTCACCTCGGTCTCCATGGCGATTCCCTTCTTGAAGAGCTTGTCTGCCGTGTCATTCTCTCCGTTGATCGATGCGATGATCGCCAGGCTCATGATCACCTCCGCTTCCTGCAGTGGGTTGTGGTTCTCCTTGAGTGCTTCGACATACCATGGAGCGGCTTCGGTCGGCCGTCCCGTCAGATAAAGCAGATCCGCCAGTTCACGCCGCCACTTGTAATCGGTGCCCGCGTACCAATAGCCCCGTTCCTCGGACATCTGAATCGCCCGTCGCAGCGCCGTCTCTAACTGAGCCTGACTTGAGTCGTCATCGAAAGCCGCGACCCGATAAAGGGCACGCGGATTCTCTGGCTGTCGTTGAGCATCCACTTGCGCAAGACGCAACGCGCTGACGTAGTCCAGATTTCGCATCACCGTCCCAAAGGCAAGCAACACGCAGATAACCGCCACGACGGCAAGCATTGGCTTTTCGCCGCTTTGCATCACACGCGGCAGCTTCGCCACCGCGACCACGACCGCCGCGATCAACATGCCCGACGGCAAGTAGTAACGGTGTTCGTAGATGATGTCCTGGGTCGGCAACAGGCTTGTTGTCGCGAGGATCATCAGCGCCCACGAAGCGAGCCAAGCGATCAACGGTCGTCGCGTCCACGCGACCCACAGAGCACCAAAGACTGCTAGCCAGATCACCGCCCCGAGCCAAAGCCAACCTTGAAAATGACTCGGAATCCAACCGTAATCCAACACCAAATCGGTCGGAAGGACAGTGAGCTTGAGGTAGCGGAGAAACACAAATGGTTGGGAACAGATGTAGCTGAGGGTATCGATTCCTTCCAGCTGAAATCCCACCGTCTTGGTGGGTGAGCTTCGAAACAACGCTGGCACGATGAAACTCGCACCGAGTGCCAGCGGAATCAAGAGAAGGCTCGGCCCGAACCAATGCTTCACCGACGCCTTCCAAGAATCTCGTAGCACCGCCCGATCAGCGAGTATGAGCACGAATGGAATTCCCGCAGACGTTTGTTTCGAACCAAACGCGAAACAGGCCGCGGCAAGACTCAATGTCCAATAGAACCAGTTCGGACTGGCGGAAACTCGAACCTCCCCAGGCGTGGCACCCAGACTGTTGGAATAGGCACGAATCCAGAAGTAAACGGACCAAATCATCCCGACCGCGGCCAACGACTCAAAACGTTGAATCGAGTACGTCACGACCGTCGTTGTGATCGGATGTAGTGCCCAAATTGTCGTTGCCGCAGCCGCAACCCATCGTCGCCAACTCTCGGACCATTGCGCGAATTGGTGTGTGAGGACCAACCGCAACAACTGAAACATCCCCGCGACGGCGACGAGGTGGATCGCAACGTTAACAAGGTGCGAAACGCGCGCAGAGCTACCAAGAAACTCAAACTGAATTGCAAAGAGCGTACGACCAATTGGACGACGGAGTGTTTTGGAGGACCACCAATCGAACTTCCAAAAGTCGTAGAACGCCTCGTCGTTCACAACGGTCTTGTCATCAAAGACGTACGCGCCCACGAGCGAACTTGAGTGCACGACGGCTACCGCGACGAGCAATGCGATCAGAACGTAGTTGTTTGCCGGCGCGCCGTTGGCCGACTCGGGGGGGGAAGCCTTGGGAGTCATCTCGCTTTGCGGGAACCTGCGGACGACCAAGTGTTAGTCGTCGTCATCGTCTCGCCGCTTCTGTTTATCATCCCGATACTTCCCCGACGCCAAGGCGGCGAGATTCACTTCAAGATTCACGCCCAGAGACTTGGCGATTTTCTCACAGATGTCGATCGGGCTTGAGGGTTCAATCAGCTTCGCACTATCGAGTTGGTTTTTGACGTGCATCTTGTCGAGTGATTGCGGCATCCCTTCGTAGACCTGGTTGTAGTACAGCAGGGCTCGATTGATAGCGGCTTGCTTGTAGACACCCGAACCTCGTTCGGAAAGTTCCCACCAAGAGTCAGCAACCGCAATTTTCTCGTCAACGGACTCGGGACCATCGATATCCATTTGAGCAATTTGAGCGAGGGTCTTGTTTTTACTTCGTGTCAGCATCGGCAAGCCGGTCTTCCAGTCACCCTTGATAAAGCAAAGGAATTCTCCAAAGCCAGCGGCGGCGTCATCGTCATCGGGATTGATTCGCAACGAAACAAGATGTTCTTTCGCGTCCTCGAAAGAAGCTTTCGCGCCACCCAAATGGCCTTGTAACTTCAAGAACAGCTTTGGAAGGTCGGTGACCGAATCACCCGCTTTGCTGTAGCGACTTGCCGTTCTCGCGAGCTTGTTAGCGCGGAGGAAGTCGTTTTCTTGAATCGCGGCGTAGATAATCCGGATTGCACGTTCGGTGTACTCGTTGCGTCCCTTCACGAATTCCGGATTCTTTTGACCGTTGGCGAATTCTCCGAGCGCTTTTAGGTTCTCTTCGTAGGCATCGATCTCAAAGAGGCCGACTCGTAAGTCGACTGCATCAATTGTGATGGCGGCATCACCAGAATCGGTCGCGATTCGCTGCGCGGCGATCGAAAGCGCATACCCTTCGGCCGGCTTGGCCTTCATTTGATTCGCCGTCTTGAGCATTTCTTTGGCGAGTGAACGCTTCTTTTCGTCGCTCTTTGCCTGTTGTAGTTTTGTAGCGAACACGTCCCGCAGGCGGTCCATCGCCTTCTCGATATCTCCCGCGATCGGAGCGGGCTCTCGGGGAATGACTTGCTCGACGACGGGCGGCGGCTCAGCCTTCGGCGTGCTTTTCACGGCCTTGGGTTTTGCCTTGGCCGCAACCGCTCCCGACGAAACGTCTCCGGTCGAAATCGGACGGTGAATGGTGCCGGAGACGGGAATCTCTCCGGATTCGGCGGTGAACGCTGCCTTCAATTGCTTGTCGGTAACGGACTTCGCCAGCAAGACCGGCCACCCATTAGCCCACATGGCGAAGGTACCGTCTTTGCGTACCTCACCGAGATATTCCGACAGGCGATCAATGCGACCCGGTTGGAAATCAAGAGGTGCCGTCCATTCAACAGCCATGTCGTCGTTGACTTCGACCAACATGATCGTTTCCTCGAGACCATCTTCGACATTTGATTTTCGCTGTGCACCCTCGGTGCCAAACATAAAGAGCTTGTGAGCGGGCAGCTGGAAGTTGGTCTTTGTATCGAACCTTTCCGGTGAAACGTATTCCTTGGGAATGTATTTCAACAGCGACTTGTTCGGCTCCATGTACCACGGCTTCTCGAAATCGAACTTTCTGTAGAGTTCGTTGTAGCCGAGATATGGCAACAATCGAACACGCCAAGAGAGCGTGACGAGGCCATTTTCACGCTTGGAGTATCGGCGGAAATAGTAGCCCTTTGCTTCGTAGTATTTGTCGACGGCCTCGCCAATGGCGACCAAGTTGTCGTACGCCCACTTCCGCTTGGCCTCGCTGGATAGCTTATTTTTCTCCTTCAGCTCCTCGACCGTGATCGCAACCTTAACGGGCCCGGCAGGCTTCGCTTTTGGTGCCTCTTCGACCTTCGTTTTTCGTTGTGCTCGACCCGATGGGGCGGGCGGAATTTCTTCCTTGGCGACAGCCTTCTTGGGTGGCTTCTTTTGTTTTGGCGCTACCTCCTCCTCGCCCGCCGCCTTGGGGCGGGAACGACGGGCGGCCTTCATCATCAAGTCTTGCTTACTTGGACCGCAACCGATCAGAAATGGGCTTGTCAACAAACAAGCGGCAAGAAGGGAATTCCGGAGTTGATTCATACTTACGAACGATTGCTAGATAGTGAATGCGATTCACGCCAACATCAGTCGGCCATGACCCTGCGGTACCATTGATGAGTGAGCGTGGTTCCGCCACAGCCAAATGCGTTGACGACTTCGAAACTCGGATTCAACTCCATCGCATCGCTGGAGAGTTTGCTGAGTCGCGACCTCCATTCATCAAGTCGATTCTCGATGGGCCCATAGTTGCTCGCTGGTGACGGGAGAGTATGCGGCGCAAACTTGAGTGGTTCCGCGTCCATTCGGCTTTGCTTCACCTCACGAGCGAGTAAGCCCGTCAAGTCTTCGCCGCCAATCTCCACCGTCCAAATCCAATGGGCGTTTCGCGAGACAAGGACCAATGTCGTCGTTTGGGCGCCGCAATCCACGATAGCGATCGTTGGCGTCCTGGCCTCATCGTCACCTCTCTCCTCGAGTTCATCGGCGAACTCATACGAAACCAAGTTCACCAAAGCGATTGGATCGCTTTGCATCCCCGCGACATTGAGTCCCGTGAGTCCGATTCGCTCCAGGCGTTGTTCAATCGCCGTACGCTTGATCGCCGAGACCACCGCGGGACGCCCGGTCGGGCATTCCTCCTCCAATGGAGCGATCCATCGGTCGATGTGAAGCGTCTCCACTTCGAACGGGATCCTTTCCTTAATTTCCTTGTCGACGAGTTGGTTGGCTTGTTTGTCGGACACGGGTGGTAGCCGCGTAAAACGAGTGATCACCTCGCCCGCAGGAAGACTGATCCAAATCGGGGCATCGCCAAATTCGTGCTTGTCTTGGATTTCCTGAATCGCAGTGACGACGACGGTGAGCGAGTCTTCGTCGTAGCCGGGACGGCATATCGGTTGCTCATACGGATGAACGAATCCACCGATCATCTCGATTCCATCCTCCGTCGCTTGCAAGCCAACAACTTTGATGGAATGCGATCCGATGTCGAACCCGTACGCGACGCTGACCTTCTTTCGAGTCAGCCGCTTTAACAGCCCCTTCGCGGGCGTTAGATTCGAGGTGATTCGTCCTTCGCCAAGCCCCTGCAATGCCAAGCCGATCGCGACATTCATCTGCCCCCATTTTCCTCGTAACTCTGGGAGGTCTGGTCTCGCGATTCGACTGATCGCATTGAGCTGACCGAGCTCGCCTCCGATCCAACTTTGCGATCGGCCTGCTCGACATGGATACTGACTTCGCGCCGGCCGAACTCCCTGTTTCAAGCTGGCTGAAAGCTCTTTCACTCGCTGCTCATTTTCCTCATCACCAGGTTCATCCTTTTGAAGTCGAACCGCGAGTCGACCGAGCGTCGGTGTGTCGAACGGTTCGGAGTCGAATTGAGAGCGGAGCCAAACGATATTTTCGACACGCGACCGCAGCTGCTGGTACCTTTCGTCGTGCCCGAGTTCGGGAACGGAATCCAAACATTTGATCGCCAATGGATACTTGCGAACCTCGAATGCGTTTTCCGCGTTGGTGATCAAACGACGGGATACTTTACCGGCGAGCTTGACATAGGATTCGTTTTCAGGCTCAAGCTGCGTGATCTGTTGCAGCAGTGGACCCACCAAACACCAGTCTTTCTTGGCAATCGCATCCTGAATCCGCGACTCAAGCGAGCCCTGATTTTCAAGAAACCCCTTCGAACGCTGAAAAGCTTGTCGAACGTTTTCAGGAAGTAGCTTTTGAGGCGCTGATTTCAAGATGTCGACCACGCGGCGATGGTCCTCGGACGCAATCGCCTCTCTTGAATCCTCCAAAGCGGCCGCTGCCGTTGCGCGTCGCTGCTCGGCAATCTTCCGCACCTTCTCGATCGCCTGCTTCGAGTCGTCGACTAGGTCGCCGTAACGGAAATCGCGAGTCTTCCCGAGACGTGACAAAAGGCCAATGGCTTCATCAAACTCGTCTTCTTTCGCAAGGCCGACGGCATCCACGAGCCAACCCTGGAATTTGCGTCGTGTCTTCTCGATTGACTTAGTGAGATCCGATCCGCAATTCCCACAGAAGGATTGGGTCAGTAACACGGGCTTGCTGCAATCGGGACACGGCTCATAGAGAGCGTGGCCACAACCTGCACAGAACTGAGACGTGGAGCTATTGCTCGTCGAGCATGCGCCACAGGTGATCGTGGACAAATTGGCGGAGGGGGCACCGGGATCGACAGACATGAAGTGATGAGCGAACTAAGGGGCTTCGATAGACGTCGAAGGACTAATCGTCGAGTTGCACTACCGCCCCGTAGAGCGGAAACCAGTTTTGAAAGGATTCATCCCGCGGGTCACCGACCTGCACGTAGCCGTGTTTGTCGGAACGATTGAATGTCGTGATCGGTGCCCCCACCGGTATCTCAAGCTTGAGGCGGTGCACGCCGGTTTCGCTGGTTCGCTCGAGCGATGCCTTCAGCACTTTTGGCTCGATGTCCAAGACATCCAACTCTCGATTCGCTTCGAGTCCCCGGACACGTACCGTGAGAAAATAGGTGCGTGGCTTGTCGGAGACGACGGTGCCCAGATCCAAGCCCTCCCGATCGATGTCGGGGTGATAGAAAGCGATCGGCGAGCGTGTCTCCGCACTCAGCTTCACTTTCCGTGTGAAAGTTTCACCGGTACTGGCTTCAATGCGAACGGTGGCTTCGCCGCTCACCTTTCCCGAATGCAGCATCGGCATCAGGAATGTCAGCTCACACGCCGACTTCGGCTCTCGATCGGCCAGCCTGGAGTCGGAAAGCTCCACCGGCTCGGCAACCCACTGGAAACCCTCGATGTCAGTCTCGACATCGGCGATTTGAAAGTCATCCCAAAGCTGGCTGTAGACCATCACGTTGGTCTGCGCGGTCTCGCCGACATCGGTGCTGGGGAGATTGATTTTTTTGGGTAGAACAAGGTCCGCGCGAACGGTTCCCTTCACCGTAAGCGTGACCCGGCGACGGAGCGGGTCGTTGGTGGAGATGACGGCTGTTTGTTCGTAGGACTCGGCCTTGTAGCCGGTGTTCCAAGTCATCGTCACGTCAGTACTCTCACCAGGCAGCAAGATCGACTGCCCGAGCTTGCCGACCGTGCATTTGCAACTGGTTTGTTGGATGATGACTCTCAGCGGGTCCTGGCCGTCATTGGTGAGTCGGAACGCGTGAGACGCCGTGGAGTGTGGATTGAGTTTGCCGAAATCATGCGTCTCACGATCGAAGCTTGCCACCGGCTGGGCTTCCTCCGAGAGTCCTTGAACGATCTGCGCCCGCTCCTTGATGGCGGCGACTTTCTCCTCGTATTCGGCACGCCGCGAGTCTGGAACGCCGTAAGGCTTGTAAGTCACCGCGTAGGCGAGTGCCGCTGTGACGAACGCAAAGCAAACTGAAAAACCACCGATCCAACACAGCCGACGACCAAGCTGACTCATTCCGACACCCGCCACAAAGAACCAATCACTCAATTTACGATGAAAGCCCCTGCGGCCGGAAAGCCGCAGGGGCACGCTGTCTCATTCGGCTGAAGCAACCCTACGGGTTGGCTTCGAAGACGCCCTTGAAGTACAGATCGTTGATGAAGATACCAGCGAAGAACTGGTCCTTCGACATTTCGAGAATGTCATCGGCGTAGCCGACACCATCAACGGTCGCGGGGGTCAGACCGGTGACATCGAAACCGGGGTTGAGGAATCCATCGGCGTTGATGTCGTAGAAGATCTTCACCGAACCATCGGCCATCAAGATGTTACAAGCACCTTGGTGAATGGCGTACCAGTCACGAGTGTCCTGAAGGTAAACGCCGTTGGGGCTCGCCGCACCACCGACACCGGTTCCGCGGGGATCCGAGCAACCAGCGGTGGTCGGCTCACCACGCTCGCAATCGAGTTGATTGGTGAGATCGACGCCACTGCCGATCAGAGCGACAAACGAACCATTCCAGAATGCCGGACCGTCGTTGAACGCTTCCGTCAAAAGCGCACCCGACTCGATGTAGGTCTTGGTTTCGCTGCTGCCCTTTGCGAACAAGCTGGTTGGATTTAGCTCCAGCGTCGTCGCCAAAATTGCTTCATCGATGTCACCAGCCGACGCGCAGCCGATGAACCCAACGTTGCTGGCGCTGATGCGCGAGCGATCCATGACGCTTGCGGTCAGAGGACCAGTCGTACCACGCAGTCCCTTGAATCCTCCAACGGCCGAGGTGTAAAGATCGGCACCGCTGACGGTGGTCTTCATCATCCCACGCACCAAGTGCCAGCTGGCAGCATAGTTCGTATTGAAGCCCTGTTGCACGAAGTAGCGAGCAACGAGGTCAGCACGCTCGGCGGTCCCCGAGGCGGTCGAGGCGAAACCGCTCGCGGCCGAACCGGTGGTTCCAGTCACATTCGCCCAACTAGCCGCACCGCAGACGCCAGCTTCCAGCTTCGTTTGGGGTGCACCGTCCTTCGCGTCGGCGGTGTCACCACCGAGGAGGTCGTTCAACTTCTCGGAACCCTTCAGAGGGTTCGAGGGGTCAAGCGACTCATTCATGTTTCCATCACCGACATTCACGATATCGGCTACCCAACCAAAAGTGTCCATGCAGCCATCGCGACGAAAATCGCTTGCACCGCTGCAGTAGCGCGACTGCGGGTCACGCTCGCTGAACTTGAACAAACCAACGCCAATGTTCTTCAAATTGGCGCGGCACTGTGCAGCACGCGCTGCCTCACGTGCCTTTGTAACTGCTGGCAGCAACAATGCTGCAAGCAGCGAGATGATGGCGATCACCACCAGCAATTCGATCAGGGTGAAACCCTTTCGCGAACGCGACATCAGAAATTTCCTTCTTGGGATTTCTATGGACGGGGATAAGTCATCCGCCCATAATGGGGAAGCAAGGTTGAGTAGGTGGTCGGTTCCCTGACGGTCGCTGAGCCTTCAGTGAGACGAAACTCGGCGCGCCACAAAGCCGGCCGCCTTACTCTTCCGGATCTAGACACCGTGCTACGCCGCACAAGTGCCGTGTGTCGGAGAGCGTCTCACGAGAGAACGACCTCCATGTCGGAGCTGATCCGTGAACCAGTCCACGCGACTGGTCTCACGCATAGCTAATCACAATTCAACGAAGCCTTCGTGGTGTGAACGTTATCAATCGATGAACCTTCTTTGGTTCGTTCCACCCATTTCGCCGAACGGCACCGTGGGCGCGTGCGTATTCGAACGGTTGCCGTCGCTCTTACAATTGCAAAAGCGTTGTTTGCGAACAGTCTTCATCCTTCCTTCGCAAAGCGCTTCACGCCCCTTCATATGCTCATGCTTTTGCGGCCAGTTCGCGGACAGAACTCGCCCAATACTAACGCGTTCTACATCAATTCTTAGCAATCCCCTGCCAACGATTCACTCGCGCGATCACAACCGAGCCAAGCGCCTCACGCGCGTGTGGCTCCAAGTCGTCCGCAATCGATCCACTCGGAAGATTTTCACGCCCGTTAATTCGACCCAAGGTCAAAGACGGCTAATCGCTGCTCATCTTTCAGCACGAGCAACGAACCCGAAACCGCAGGGCTGCAGTAGCATGGGTCACTCATCACGGGATTCTTCGTGAAGGAAATCACACGAGGCGCTTCGTTCGATACCGCAAACGAAGCAAGATGGCCGTGCTCGCCCAACAGAAAGAACGCCTCGCGAGTCGCCAAGCCCATGCCCCGCCGGAGCTCGCTGTTGTATCGCCAGACGATCTTACCAGTCGCGGTCTCCAGGCAACAAAAGTCGGCACCACCCTGACCTCCCGAAGTGAAGGAATAGATGTAGCCATCAAGCAGCATGAGCGTATTGTACTGCGAATTGAGAGACCTTCTTTGATGCCACCGTTGCTTGTACGAGCGGTCCGGTAAGACTTGCAAACACGCCGCGCCTGGCCCGCTGGCGATGACGAACACACGGTCTCCTTCGACCAGCGGCGAGGTGGCATTGCGAGTCAGATCGCCACGCCTGCGAAACGGAAATCGCCAGTCGACAGTGCCGTTGTCGGGATCCACCGACACCAGTCCCTCGGCAGTGAGCACGAATGCGTAGCGATTCCCATCGATCGTCGTCACGAACGGTGTCCCATAGCTCGGCCCCTCGTCGGTCGCGTGATCTACACACCGAGTTTGGGATGGAGCCCGACATCTTTCCCGTCGGGGCGAGTCCCCTCCTGGATCGTGACGACGGCTCGAAGTTCGGTCAGCTGATTTTCAATCTCGGTTCGCCGGACGCGGGCGTCATTTCACTCGACGCCGAATCGGGGCGAACACGCTGGACCGCGACCGACGAGGGGCCGAGCTATGGGACACCGTTCGTGACGACGATCGATGGGAAT
>JBCBLJ010000139.1:0-13505 GCA_038520195.1 Planctomycetota bacterium | reverse complement strand
CGACATCCGAATCAACTCGGAGTTGTTTCGGCTGAAGAACTTCATCGATCGCGGGATCTTTAACGTTGCCGAGGCATTGATGATCGGCGCGGCACTCGTGATCGTTGTGCTTTTCGTCTTTCTTTTGAACTTCCGGACCACGTTGATCACTCTGACGGCCATCCCGATGTCGTTAGTCGTGACGACTCTCATTTTCAGGCTCGTCAGTTGGTTCAGCGACAGCGAACTCTCGATCAATGTGATGACCCTGGGGGGAATCGCTGTTGCGATGGGAGAGCTGGTGGACGATGCGATCGTTGACGTCGAAAACATTTTTCGCCGACTGAGAGAGAACCACCAGTGTTCCGACGCCCGACCTTCGATTTTGGTGGTCTACGACGCGAGCAAGGAGATTCGAAACGCAATTCTCTTTGGAACCTTTGTCGTCATTCTCGTCTTTCTTCCGCTGTTCGCCCTCTCGGGGGTTGAGGGGCGACTTTTTGCGCCGCTCGGATTCGCATACATCGTTTCAATTCTCGCCTCTTTCTTCGTTTCGCTAACGGTTACACCCGTCCTTTCGTACTATCTCTTGCCCAAGTCTGGCGCATCTCGGCGAGACCGCGAGGGCTTCGTCGTGCGAGCTCTCAAGACGCTCGTCAAACCGCTGATTCGAATCAGCATGGCGATGCCCGGCACCCTGCTGGCGATCACTTGGATCGCCGTCGGCGTTTCGGCATGGCAACTGTCCCAACTCGGCAGGAACTTCTTGCCGGCGTTTGACGAGGGCAGTGTGCAAGTCAACGTCACGATGCCACCCGGCTCCTCGCTGCAGGCATCCAATCAAGTCTCCGGCGACATTGACAAAGTCCTTCTTTCCATGCGGCAATCCGCAGACGCTCCCGATGGCGAGATCGTGAACTTTGTTCGACGCACGGGACGGGCAGACATGGATGAGCACGCCTCACCGGTGAACTTCGGCGAGTACATCCTCAGTATGAATCCTGCGGCCAAAAGGGATCGCGAGGAGATGTTGGCAATTCTTATCGAGAACATCAAAGACGAAGTGCCCGGCGTGGATATCGAAGTCGAGCAACCACTAGCCCACCTCATCAGCCACATGGTTTCCGGTGTCTATGCGCAAATCGCGATCAAGATTCATGGCGATGACCTCGATCAACTGCTGACGCTCGCGGAACGCGTTAAATCATCGATTCAAGGACTCGCGGGAATCACAGAACCGGTGATTGAGCCCATACGAATGACGCCCGAACTGCACATCGATCTTCGCGGTGAAGACTTGGCCCTCTATGGCCTAACCCGGCAGCACGTTGCCGACGTGCTCCACACGGCGCTGCAGGGAGAAGTTGTTTCGCAGGTGCTTGAGGGGCAACGCAAGTTTGACCTGCTTGTGCGTTTGGAAGAGCAATATCGAACAGACTATGCGAATCTCGGACGCCTGCGAATTGACTTGCCAATGTTGCCGGGTCGGACCGAAAGAGACCAAATCGAGTTGCGAGACGTTGCGACCATCGCCGAGGGTGTCGGTGCAAACTCAGTCAACCGAGAGAACGCACGACGAAGAATCGTCATCCGCTGCAATACACAGGGTCGCGACCTCGCCAGCTCCGTCGAGGCGATCAAGCAAAGACTCAGCAGGAATGTTCGGCTTCCGGTTGGGTACTACATCGAATTCGGTGGCCAGTTTGAGAGCCAAAAAAACGCGACCCAGCTTATCGCGATCCTTGCGGGTGTTTCCGTCGTTGGGATGTTCATCGTTCTCAGCATTCTCTTTCCGTCGATTCGTATCGTGCTCCAAATACTCAATGCACTGCCAACGGCCTTCATTGGCGGAGTCGTCGCGTTGGTCTTGACCAATCAAAACCTCACCGTCGCGAGCCTTGTCGGGTTCATTTCTCTGGGCGGCATCGCCGTCCGGAATGGAATCCTGTTGGTGACACACTACTTTCATCTGATGCGAGAAGAGGGTGAGGGGTTCAGCAAAGACATGATCCTACGCGGCAGCCTCGAGCGACTGGCACCCGTACTTATGACCGCTCTCACCGCGGGCATCGGCCTGATTCCGCTTGTGATCGGCGGACAGGAGCCCGGTCGAGAAATACTGTATCCCGTTGCGACTGTCATCCTCGGCGGCCTCCTCACGTCAACGTTTTGTGAGTTCCTGATTCACCCCGGGCTCTTCTGGAAGTTCAGTGGTCAAGATACCGATCGACTCTTGAAATCGGATGAAAGTTCCTCAATTTGAAGGATTGAAAGATGAAGAAATTACGTTGCATTGCAATTCTGTGCTGCGCCGTAGCGATTGCCGGGTGCCAAGACTCTCACTCAACCCCCGGCGAGTCTCCGTTGACGGTTGATTCGACGTCACACACTCACACGGACCATGACTCCTCACATCACAGTGCCGAAGGCCATGCTCACGGCGAAGGTCCACATGGCGGGACGATCGCGGACTGGGGAGGAGGAACCTATCATGTTGAATTCTTAGTCGACCATGACGAACAGCAAGCCACCGCCTATGTTCTGGGAAGCGACGAAAAAACGCCAACGCCGATAGGGCCCAAGTCAATCGAACTCAGTCTTCAAGCTCCCTCGGTTCAAGTTGAACTCATCGCCGTTCCTCAGGATGATGATCCGGAAGGCAAGTCCTCCCGCTTCGTCGGAACTCACGAACAGCTCTCGATTGTTCAGGAGTATTCGGGAACTCTGACGGGTGTCATCGACGGCACACCCTATTCGGGAAACTTTGCCGAATAGCCGCGATGACGGACATGGCGCGTGGCACCGTTGCGAGAAGACTCGGCGCCGCACCGATGTAATACTGTTCGTGTTGTGCGGATTTCTCCAACCTCGCTCGGCCGATCATGCTTGTTGCTCGGGTCGAATCGATGGTTCGCGACGGAAAGACCGATGAAAACCTCAAGTGAGGTCATACCGACGAAGCGCAACGCGACACATTGATGGGACCGAACCAATGCCATGTCTAGAACGATCCGCCTGCTGACTTTGACGTGCTTGCTAGCGGCCGGTTGTGCAAGCAAAACACCAAATGTGAGAGCCGCTCTTCGTGACGCTGACTCGTTGCGTGTCGTCAACCAGAGGCTTTGGATCGCAAAGGCCAATAGAATCGAACCCGACCATGGTTCTTCACGGCGATCCGCTCCATCGCTGGGTGAGGAGAAAAACCAATCATCGAAAGTTTCAACGACCAGCTTCGAACACGATTCGGATCACTCGGAGCTGAGGACACTTCTATCCCATCAATCGGAAAAGCCTTCGGCTGACGATGCCGGTGGTTCTTCATTAGAGGGCGACGCGACCACCTACACTCTGGCTGAGATCGAGGGAATCGCGGTCGCAAACAATCCGACTCTCTCGGCGGCTCAAGCCTTGGTCGACAAATCGGATGGGCTGCGCTATCAAGTTGGGCGTTCTCCGAATCCGCTTGTCGGTTACTTTGGACAGCAGATTGCTAACCGAAACACCGATCAGCACGGTGTGTTTGTTGAGCAGGAGTTCGTTCGTGGCAACAAGTTAGAACTGAACCAAAGAGTCCTCGGTCACACTCGACGTGCTCAAGACGCTTCAATCGACGCCCAACGTTATCGAGTGCTGACGGATGTACGGGTCCGTTTTTTTGAAGCCATGGCGGCTCAGCAACGGCTCGACACGATCCGTGACTTCCTCGAAGTCGCTGGTCAGGGTCTTCGGCTTGCCAAAGAACTTCAGGCGGCTGAGGAAGGGACGCTTGTCGAGACGCTTCAAGCGGAGACACTCTTCGCCGAAATCACGCTCGCCGAGGAGCAAGAGGTCGTCGCCTTCAACGCCGCATGGCAAGACCTTTGCGCTGTCGCAAACATCGAGGCATGTGGCTGGGCACGATTGGTCGGCGACATGCCGATTCCCGACGTGGCCCCCGACTGGAATAGTGTGTTCGCGGAGATCGTCGCTCAGAGCCCAGAGCTTGCCGCCGCACATGCGATCGTTTGTGAGAAATCCGCTCTCTACCGCCGGCAACAAGCTCAAATCGTTCCGAATGTGATCACGCAGCTAGGAGCCGGATACGATGAAACGACCGAACACGGAATGATAAACGCGATGGTTTCGGCACCGATCCCGGTTTGGAACAAGAACCGGGGCAATGTCCAAGCTGCCTACGCGGACTATGTGCGAGCGACGCAAGAAGTCAGCCGTCTCGAGCAGTCGATTCGATCACGATTGTCCAGAACGTCCGCCGAGTTTGAATCCGCACTTCGCGCGGTGAGCAAATACGAGGAACAGATCATCCCCCAAGTGGCGAAAAGCCTGGCGCTTTCTGAAGCGGCGTATCGCGTTGGAGAACTTGGCTTGTTGCAAGTGTTAGTCATCCGACGAAGCTACTTTGAGTCCAACCTCAGACTCATCAACGCCAGAGGCCGCGTCGCCCAGGCGACGTCGAAGATTGACGGACTTCTACTGAGTGGGGGCCTGGAGGCGCCGGTTGACTTCAACGCCGGTGTCGCTCTGCGAGACGCGACGTTCGACGGGCAATAAGCCGTTTTCCAATGAGGCCGCATTGCCGTTGACCCCCGCCAATCCAGCGCCGCTCACTCGGTGGCCGACCGGCTAAGAGCGGTTCATCTCAACCCATTGCTCTCACGAAACACGCCGAACAACCCAATCCGAAGCCCGAATGTGGTCAGCACCCGCGCCGCAGGATTGAGTTGCCCGGTGAGAGATTAGAACGGCAGGCGGAGGATTCATCAGCCGTGACGCCCGCGGCGTGAATCTCCAAAGAGCCTTAGCCCTTCTTGGGTTTTGAAGTGAACGTGCCCTCGGGTCCGACGAGCTTCAGCGGCTTTTTCCGAATGCCTTCCATGATCTCCCAAATCTCTCGTGCGCTCAGCCGAACATCTTTCGCCGGAACCAACGTGACGGTCTTTTTCTTGATGTCACACGTGACTTTCGAAACGCTCTTCTCCTGATCGAAGCGGGCCGTAATCTGCTTGACGCATCCCATACACATCTCACCAACCGTGACCGTCGTCGTTGCCTCCTTCTTCTCCGCCGCATCGGCTTGAGACGACACGAGCAGCAGGCAAGACAAACTCAGCAGGACCAGCAGCACACTCTTTGGGTGCGTCATTTTCGACATGGAGAGATTCCCTACGCGTTCATGGATACTTTTCTGACTCGCCCAACGGGGCGCTTCATGCATTATCGGCAGCACGCCACATGCAACTCCTGTGCAAGTAGAGTTTCCCGCCACAGACTTGTCAATGCATGCCGACAGATCAGAACGCAATTCGGCGTGCTGCAGATTCAAGGCAACACGTCGGGGTTGCGGGCTCAAGTGAGCGATCGACGCCACGGGGCCAGAGCTCTCTCGTTGCGATGCAACCCAACTCGACGTTGTATGGTCGGGCGACGCTTTTCGATCAACTCGTCGGGTGGGCTCCGGTCACCGGTCGCAATACGGGAGGTGCTCGAACGGGATTGGAATCACGAGATGCACCGTCGACTTCTATGCAATGCTGGATCGGTCAGCGCGATGCTGGTCATGTTCGCGTGACAACTGAACTCGGCGACAATCTGGTGCCGCACCGGCGATCAGGCTCGATTCTGGCTCGAATAACGCGAGTCGCGCGTGCCAGCGCCGGTGCATTCGAATCCCCAGTTGACTCGAGCGAGAGACTGATGAACGACGAAATTGCATCACTTTTTGACGAGTGGAATGCCGCACTTCAGACGCGAGACCCCAAACAAGTCGCCGCATTGTATGAAGGCAACGCGATTCTGCTGCCAACGCTTTCAAACAGCGTGAGCCACAACCACGATGAAATCGAAGACTACTTTGTTGGCTTCACTGCGAAGGGTCCGACGGGCACGATCGATGAGTCAAACATTCGGCACTTCGGTCAAATGGCGATTCACTCGCATCTACACGTTCAACTTTGAAGACGGAACGTCCGCTCAAGCGAGATTCAGCTTTGTTTACCGGTGGAATGACAACGCTGGATGATCGCTGAACACCACTCTTCTCAGATGCCCGAGTAACGTTTCACTGCCAGCTAGTTTCCCTTGTTTGCGGGGAAATAGACCTTCACGTCGGGATGCATGGTGTACAGCCGAAACTGTTTGCCATCGAAGATGAGCTGACCACTGGAGTCGTTGGTCCGAACAATCGGGTTCCCCGCGTACTTCGTCCAGGTGATGAGATCATCGGAGGCAGCGATGCAGGTCGTCCACGGACCTCTTCGCTCAGGATCGCCATTGGCGTGGTAAACACCGTAGTAGCGGCCTTTGTGACGGAAGACTTGATTGAGTGCGATCGCGTAGCGATCGTACTCGGCCGGGCCTCGGTCGATGACCGGGCTGTCTTGTACGTTGGTCCAGATTTCCCGATCGGTTGATCGAGCGAGCCAGATCGCACGGTCGCGTCGCTCGTAAAACAGGTACCAAGTCTCATCCTCGACCCATAGAGTGGGCGTCCCATACGGCCCCGGTGAAATTGGCGATCCGTCTTGGCGACGCACATCGAGTCGGCCTTTGTCGGCCCACTCGACGCCGTCATCGGAAACGAGGAGATGAGGAATGTCGCCTTTGCCTTCGGCGACCATATAAAGACGCCCCTGGTGTCGAACGACATGCACGTCCTCGGTCCAAGTATCCGTAAAAACGGGGTTGTTGGGATGCCGTTCCCATTTCATCCCGTCGCGAGAAGTCGCGTAGCCGAGCTTTCGAGTAGCCGTCCGTGGCCCGCTGTAGCCGGTGTACCAGAGATGCCAGGAGTCACCTTCTCGCAGAAGACAACCACGTTCGCGAATCCTGCGGTCCCAGGTATTGCGTCCTGTTCCGGCAAACAATGGGTTTTCCTTGCTCGGAAGAAAGTCCACCAACTCACTGGGAAAAACCGCATCATCTCGGCCCTTGCGTCGATGGACGAAGGTACCCTCAACCCTGACCGCCGTCTGGCGTTGGACTTCAGAAAGCTCTTTCAGCGGAATCGCCTTCGCCCGAGAGACGATCGCCGGGACGGTCGACTGATTCATCCGCGCCCCCGACAGCGCTTTCATGGCGATTCGATGCGATCCGGGTGAGTCCAGAAAGTTGCGATCGGTCACCGCGACCACTTTGGGAGATTCCGTCAAATCGATCGGCGCGGCCAAGAGGCAAGTGAGATGATGGTGACTCCACCCCGAGTGATCTGCTCGAATGGGCTTCAGCGCGATGGTCGTGCCGTTGACGGTGACGGCGACTTGCTCTGGAAGGGCTTGTAGGATGAGCTCCTGATACTGTTGCCACATCCCTGCGAACGTCGCCGCGGGTTCTCTTCCAAATTGGCGAAGTTGCTTTTCCAGCGTGCCCTGGTTCATCGCGAGGGAGTACTGCACCGACACCCTGTCGGGCCTCACGATGATTTGCACGCGCCTTTCAATCTCGTCTTCCGGGAGCTCATGAGCACCGACCACCACCGCGTGTCCCAATGACACGAGGCACCAGAACAGAAAACGAGACATCACGCGCTGGACTCCTTGGCGAGAAAACGGCTGGAGTTAGTTGTCGCCGGCGCCTTCTTCGATGACCCACAGTTTGGTGGGGCTTTCGCTCATGTAATACAGTCTTCCGTTGGCGGCGACAGGAGTGGTTCGCAGCTTCGTGCCATCCTCGTGCTCGATCTCCGCGAGTAGATCCATTTCCTTGCCGTGTTTGAACACATACATGATGCCGTCGTCGTTGCCGACGAACACTTTTCCATCAGCGACGCAGGGAGACGACCATGTGTTGGCGAACATATTCTCCGTCCAGTACAGCTCGCCGGTGATCGCGTCCAAACAGTGGATGTGCCCACCCAGTTCGGTGATGTAAAGGATGTCGTCCATGATTGCGCAGGTCGACATGGATCGACCAAAGTAATACGTCTCATCGGTGGGGCTCGGTTTGCCCTCGGTTACGGGGCCACCGTAGTGCCACACCTCGGCCGAGTCCGGATTCGGCATTTCCTTTAGTTCAGGCTCACGAGATACGACGAGCGTTGGCGAAACATCCTTGTCATCGCGAGTCGCCGATTTGGTAAGGTCGATGCAATAGAGGTGGCCGACGCCCGTGTCGTGTTCGGGGTCCTGACCGACGGCAATGTAAAGTTTGTCTTTATAGACAACAGGCGTCCCGACAAAGTCATTCGCGGTGCCACGTCCGCCGAGTCGATAGACGGCATCCTTGGGGTTGCAATCGAACTTCCAAAGCAAGTTGCCGACGGGGTCAAAGCTATAGAGCCAGCCGTCGCCGCCTGGGAAAATCACCTGAGGCTTTCCGTTCGGTTCCGCGTACGTTGGATTCGACCATTGTCCGTGCATGATATTGCGTTTGGATTGGCCGGGCAGATTGCTCGACCAAAGGACTTCCCCATTTTTCTTGTTGAGCGCCAGGAAGCTTGGTGAGTCTTCCGACGGAACACGAAGATGCGCTGCGTCAACGCCGTTACTCGTGACGAGGAAGAGGGTGTCGCCGACGATCATGGGAGAGCAAGTGGCGATGTTGTGCGGGAAGACGTTTAGCTTGCCAATCATGTCAACCGACCAAAGGATCTCGCCGGTCTTGATGTCACTGCAAATCGCCTCGCAACGATTCCCGATGTAGTAGAAACGGTCCCCTTCGATACACGGCGTCGAGCAGATGCCCTGCTGGGGCCAATCCCAGACGCGTCCCGCCGCGAGTTTGTCATGCACGATTTGCCAACGAAAACTGCCATCCTTCTCGTTGAAGCACATCATCACCCCTTTGTCACCGGTGATCGACGCGTCCCTGGGGAACTCGTTGTTGGTGCCGATCAAAATGCGACCACCGCTCATCACGGGGCCACCGTAGGCGCGTGAACCCAATTGAATCGAGTAGGCGACGTTGGTGCCGTCACTGATGTCCCACTCGTCGGGGATCGATTTCGCGATCGGGTTGGCAAAGTTGCGTTTCAGGTGACCGCCGTACATTCGCCAGTCTTGCGACTCTAGCTCCAGTAATTCCGTCGGCTCCTGTGCGTTTGCGGATGTCAGAAACATCGCGAGGAAACACGTTGCGACAAAGAGGGTTCGTCTTGTGGGGTTCATTTTTCGCTCGATGATTGAATGCCAGGGTAGGCTGCCAGCTAAATGATGTTCTATTTCACGGTGATGTTGTCGTAGTAAATCGGCGTGCCGGGACTTGGTGGCTGAATTCCGAGGGCCGAACCATAGAGCCCCGGTGGTCCCGAGTGGTTGGGATTGGAATCGGTCAGTTTCAGGGTCCATTCCGTTGGTTCCGCCTCTCCCTGCTTCCAAGCCTTGCCCAGTACCTGAGCCTGATCACCTTCGACGTTCACCGTCAATTTCAACCGGTACCAGCTTCCGGGTTCCCAGCTGAAATCAATTTCTTCGGCGACGCGTGGAACCGCATCCCATGCCGAAATCCGAAGCTTCTGTTCGTTGCCGACCATCTGCAAAATGTAGCGATGTGCGGTCAGCCCCATGTTGGGAAGGTTGTCACGAACCTTCTCTCCCATCACATCCGCCGAAATCGTGTACCCTGACCAATCGGGCTCACCGATAAACGCATACCATTGCCGATAGAACGGCACCGCAATCTTGGCGGTCTTCATCAAGACGACGTTTCCGTCATCAAGTTTCGTAGTGACATACCGCAACTGGGTATTGGTCCAACCGCCAGGGATCAATCCGGGTCCGGTGCTCTCGAAGTCCTCGGTGTAAGGAAGCGACGGGACTTGGCGAACACGAACGCTTGCAGTTAAATCGCCAGCGGTCGCGACAAGCGTGCCGCTTTGTCCGCCCGCAATTTTCGGGGCAGTGAAAGAGGCTCCGTCGACCGTGCCTTTCAAGACGGGCCGGGTGACACCTTGACCGAGCCCTGGTCCGGGCTTCATTGCTTCCAACGCCAACGTGATGGGCGTCGACTTGACGAACTGACCCGCCTCATCAAACAGCTTGGCTTTGAATTCGACCGTCTCGCCGGACGACAGCGTCACCTCCGTCGGAACGACTTGCAACTGAGTCGCGGGGCCCGCTTCATTTGCCGGCGGAACCTTCGCTTGGGCCGGGAGAGTCACATCTGATTTTTTGTACGAGCCAAGACAATAGAATTCTTCGGTGGTCCCGAAGTAGACGCAGCCATTAGCGATCGCGGCCGACCCCTGAACCTCTACGTCGAACTTTGGGTCCGCGGGTTGAAAACGCTTTCTTGAAAGTCGCTTTCCCTTGTTATTCGCATCCAAAATATGGAAGTACCCATGGACGGAACTGAGGTAAATCTTCCCGTCGCCAAATGCCGGCGAGCCGGTACAGTTCCGACCAAATTTAGCGCGCCAAAGCCGTTCACCGGACTCCGCATCGAAACAGTAGAGCCGGCCTTGGCGGTCGGGAAGGAAGAGGTTGCCACCCTGGAGCATCGGTGACGGATACTTGAATTCGATGCCATCTTTCTCCCAGACGATCGTGGGTTCGGCGCCACTGATGTCGAGGCACGCAACACGACCGACGCTAGCCCGCCCGGGAATTTCTTCGCCATGGGCAGCGTAGAGCCTCGAGCCACTCACCACTGGCGCAGGATTCATCGCACCATTGCCGAACTCGAAGCTCCAGACCTTCTTGCCAGTGTTGACCTGAAACGCGTGGAGGTGTCCGTCCCCGCCACCGCTGATAAGCAGTCGTTGGTTGTTGATCGTGGTGACAACCGGAACACAGCGATAGGTATTCGACGGGCGGATCCCGGTGGTGCTCCACCAGACCATTTCGCCGCTCCGCTTGTCAAACGCCAGAAATCGGACACCGCCGCCGCCGTGCGCTCCCCAGTTGGAGCTGATCATGCTGATGATGACCAAGTCGCCTTCGACAATCGGACTCGTGACGCGTCCGCCATAACCTGTGATCCGACCGAACTCTTCGGTCATGGACTTCTGCCACTTGACCTCGCCCGTTTCTCCGTCAAAGCAAAACAAAAGGCCCTGAGTGCCGTGGGCGTAGACGTTTCCCGTTTCCGGATCACCGACGGGAACGGTCCAGCCGAGACGAACGCTCACGATCGGGGTGTAGAAGATCGCGAAACGATGCTCCCAGACGACCGCCCCCGTTTTCGCATCCATGCAGACAACGCGTTCTTGTTCGCCAGCGTCTTCCCCGATCTTACTGACAACATAGACCTTGTCATTCATCACGATCGGAGTGGACCGACAACTCACATCCTTCTTCATCCAGAGGACATCTTCGATGTCGGACGGAAGATCGGTCTCGCGCGAGACGCCATTCGATTCGGGGCCGCGCCAACTGGACCAATCGTTGGCCGAAGCGGGCAACGCCAGCAGCGCCGCACAAGTGAGAACCACGAAAACAATTTTCATTACGCTGCCGCTCCGAAGAATCTCTGAGTTGAATGCGATGTTGTCGAATGGGTGTGCTGATTGAGCGTGCGTGCTCTATTTGATCTGGTAACAAAACAGCAGATCTTGGTCGCGGAGGTACAGCTTTCCGTCCGCGATTACGGGCCGAGTCCAATTCTTGCCACTGGCCGCTGTGAGTTTGGATGATTCTGGCAAGGCGAAGCGTCCCTTTTCATTCCAAGCTTCCGTCGAGACTTCGACCAACGCGACCTCCGCGGATCGTTCACCGTAAAGATAGAGGTTTCCGTCGGCCATAATGATGGAGCCATTGCCGACGCTCTTGTTGGGACGTTGATACCACGAAAGATCACCCGTCATGAATTCCTGACACACCCAGCCGCGCCGCTCGGACGTCCCGTAGATGTGTCCGTCGTGGAGAACGAATCCTCCGATCGAGTTTTTCATGTTCCGACTCGTGTAGACCTCCTCCACCATGAAGCCGCCCGAAGAGTCTTTGCCAACGCTGATCAATTCACATCCGTCACCGGTGCTCGCGTAAACATGATCATCGTGACAGACAGGTGTCGGAATGACCACGTCGGAGTAGGGACGCGATCGCTCGTAGTACCAGAGTTTCTTACCGTCCTCTGCCGACACCGACGCGATGCCGTACTGAGTCATCACGACGTACTGTTTGACGCCGGCGAGAGTCGCCACCACCGGCGACGCATAAGTCGATTCTTCGTCGAGCTCGGCGCTGCGCCAAAGAACTTTTCCGGTCGTCTTCTCGAGTGCCACAACAAGGCCTTCGCCGTTGATGCTGCCGGGCGTGCAAATCAATTGATCGCCATCGACGACGGGGCCCCAACAAAAACCCCATCCAACTGTTTCGGGCTCGCCCGCGTCGACGCCTTTGATGGAGCCTTTCAGATCGTCAACCATGTGAAGCTTCCACTTCACTTCGCCACCCGTTGTGGCACAAACCAGTTGACCGTCTCCGGCGAGCGCGTAGATCAGATCGCCGTCCACCGTTGGGGTGGCCCGTGGTCCTGCGCCCCAGGCGTTTCCTTCAAAATCAAATGGCGTTTCGTTGATCGGCAGCGACCACAGTTCCGCCCCGTCTTCCGCCTTGAGGCAAAACAACTCCGTCCTGCCATCGCGACTTCCGGTCAGATAGAGACGACCGTCGACGATCGACGGCGAGGAATACCCGACACCCGCGTTGCCGAACTTCCATGCCAGAGCCGGCCCGGCTTCCGGCCAAGACGCCAGCAATCCGGACTCCCGAGATGTGTTATCACGCTCAGCGCCGCGAAACTGGGGCCAGTCATCCGCGAGCGTGGTCAAGGCCGAGACGCAAATGAGCATTGCCGCTAGCCCGCAGCGAATGCAAACCGTTCCACGTCCGGCGAACCTAAGCGCAGTGAGTAACATCATGTCCGAGTCCAAAGAAACGACGGGGGTTGCAAGAACAAACGTACCAGTTCGTGCCACAGATGTTGACCACTACGTCCTGTAGATCTTAATCAAATAGAACAAACACGCCACGCCGGGACAAGCATAGTCGGATGCGGATTGCATGACCGAGAATGGGGGTCGCCATCGGGTGGCAAAACTCACCGTACGAACCGGTGCGCACGCAACCGGCGACGCCCGTGACCCGAAGGCGGCCAATGGGGGTCTCGAGTTTACTGGGGCGGGGGAACCGGAATCGACGGTAGCCCAGGATACATCCGCAACGATGCCTCCGCGAATCGCACGGCCTCCGAATCGATGCGCCGCAACTTCTGGAGTGCCGTGACCGCTTCCGGTTTGGGACAAGTCTTCAGGTAGAGGACCACTGCCGGCTTGACGAGCCGATTCCCCGCCGGTGCCTCTTCGAAGAGCTCACACATCCGGTCAACGGCGGACCAGTCTTCCAACCTTGATAAATCCGCGATGACGAGGTCTGCCAGCGCCGGCCGATTCAGGACCTGCCGTAGCGCCGCGGTCAAACGCGACTGAGGGAAACATCCGAATTCGGTCCCATGAACCCGGATTGCACTGACGGCTGCGAACGTCTCCGAATCGGTCGCCGAGTGACTCGCTAAGTAGTCGCGTTCGATACGTGCCAACGCTTCCTCACCACCCAGCGCCAGATAGCATGCGATCGCGGCGTCCAACCCTG
>JBCBLJ010000153.1:0-13144 GCA_038520195.1 Planctomycetota bacterium | reverse complement strand
GGAATCCCTCGCTCACGCGTCGGGTTACCGTTGTTCCAAGCAGCGCTATTTAATTCCCGCGGCACTACGCGGTGAGCGGATTACGTCGGGATGGACAAGCAATGGACTCGAGAGTCGTCAAACGCGCGTGTTTCATGATCGCCACGGCGTTGATCGCGCTGGCGTCGCCGACGACGGCTTTCGGACAGCACTCCGATTGGCGCGCGCCCGCATCCGCGGATGGTTGGTCGATTCCGTCAACACCACATCGCATCCCTCGCGAATCCGCGCTCCAACGTTTTGCCATCGAACAGGGGCGTGCACGCTCGCCGAGGGTCGCACTTCGGCAAACCCTCGCAACCATCGACTCCGATGATCTGCTCGGAGGCGACGACTTGCTTGACGATGGCTTGTTGGGTACCGATTCGGGGCAAGCCTCCTCCGACGACCCGCTTGCCGACCTGGGATCAAAGGAATCAATTCGGACCGTCTCACCCGACGAGAAAGACCCGCACGAAGACCTCTGGACCGAGGACTGCTACCCGTCGGCCGAAACGTGCCGTCAGTGCCACCCGGTCCAATATGAGCAATGGCGCGCGAGCGGGCACGCCTATGCCTCGGTCTCACCGATGTTCAATCGATTTGAGCAATCGATGACCGAATACACCCGCGGCACCGTTGGAAGTTTCTGCGTTCGGTGCCACTCACCGATTCAAACACAGCTGAAGCTACCTCGCAGCACCAGCCCACTGGATGCCCCCGCTGTCGTTCGTGAAGGCGTGACATGCATCGCCTGTCACCGCGTCAACGAACACTACTGGCGCAGCAACGGCGATCGACGGATTGAACCGGGCAACATCCATGCCCCGGTGTACGGTTCGGCGGGCGGAACCGGAGTTCGAGCCGCCATCGCACAGGCTGACAAGCTGAAACTCAAGCTGTCGCCGCACGACACTCGTCCTGGCCAGCCGATCCACACCGAGGGTCGTTTCTTTCAGCCACTGACCAACAGCGATGTCTGCGTCTCCTGTCATCAAGTGGCGGTCCACCCCGGCATTTGGCTGGAAGTCGTTCACGCCCAATATCGGAGCGGGCCGGCGGCGAAGAAAGGCATCACTTGTCAGCAGTGCCATATGGGGGCCGTCCCGGGAAAGCCGCTGGGGTATGACCAGGACTACGTCGCCTATGTCGCGGACCGACCCTTCGGTGAAAAGCGAAAGCAATCCAACCACATGTTCTGGGGACCGGGGTTTTCGATCGCACACCCAGGCATCTTTCCCCACAACCCGAAAGCTAAGAAGTTCACGCCGCGCGAATGGTTGGCGTTTGATTATCGCGCCGGTTGGGGTACCGAAGAGTTTGAAAAGAGCGTGCCGCCCGGGCTGTCCTTCCCGCCACCGTGGGATACCGGCGACGACCGCCGCGACGGACGCAAGATCATTGATCAAAACCTGGTCAAGCTCGACGTTAAACGAGCCGCCGCGATCCAAACCATGGAGGGAGGGCTGAGCATCAGCAAGCCCTACTTCGGGTCCACGCCAAGAGCCGGGAAGAAGCTGCGAGTCAGTTATCGCGTCGACAACACAAGCGAAGGCCACAACTTGCCGACGGGTTCCTTGGGCGCTCAGCCGCAACTCTGGCTCAACGTCGTCTTGATCGACCCCGATGGATGCCGAGTTTGGGAAAGTGGCTACCTCGACCGACATGGTGACCTCGCCGACATGCACTCCGTCGACGTGGCCACTGGTAGAGTTCGTCGCGACACGGATCTCTTCAATCTTCAAACCAAGTTCTTGATCAACAACATCCGTGGCACGGACCGCGAAGCGGCG
Source organism: Planctomycetota bacterium (assembly GCA_038520195.1). Taxonomy (GTDB): domain Bacteria; phylum Planctomycetota; class Planctomycetia; order Pirellulales; family Pirellulaceae; genus Stieleria. The sequence continues at coordinate 11,333 of JBCBLJ010000153.1, read as the reverse complement.
CTCCCGTTGAACTTCTCCCTGGATCAGTTGGTGTTTCTACGTCCTGGCGCCGTTCCGGTCTCGGTGCTGAATCATCCGCCGTTGATCCGAATGGAAGCCCATTCGATTCCCCCGCTCGACCACCGCATCGCGAAATACACGATCCCGGCGTCGGCACTCTCCAAGCCTGGCCCCTATCGGTTGAGCGTCCGGATGCGCAGTCGCACCGAACCGATGTATTTCATGCGGCAGATCAAGAGCACACCGGACATGATTCAACGAATGTTGGATAACACGCTCGACCTGCACCCATCGAGTCACACTTTTTGGGTTCGATGATGAGCGATAGTCCAGCCCTTCGCCGGCTTGTTTTCTTGGCGTTGTGTATCGCCAATCAGCCCGCCACCGACGCCGCTCCCCCTTCGCGGGCGACCACCGGCACCAAGGTGATTTCACGATTGCCCAACGTCCCCGAAAGCACTCCGTTTCCGAAGTCGCCGTTTGTTGGGGACGGCGAACAACCGCAATATTTCCGGCTTCCGACCGTCAATGAACCCACGTTGCCGCCGCCACCGGTAAGCCACTTTCTTCCGCCTCCGCCGCCGGAGGCGACCGCGAATCCAACTCCGAAGGAAGTGCGAGTCCCGCGGCTTCCGCGGGGGTGGCAAAACCGCGTCGATCTTAAAGCGATCACGCCTGACCCGCCGACAAGAATGCATCCGCGAAAGCAGCCTCGCATCGCAGCCAACCCGGCCTCGGCGAAACAGGCGAAGAAAGAGGATTTCGCTTTCGATGCAGCGAAGATGCCCTCGAGAATCGATACTTCGCGAACGATTCCGCATCCCAACACGCAGGACTTTTCCCCGACGCCAATCTACAGCGATTCGATTCACCACGACGCGGCGCGCGAGGCCTGGGCATACGACGGGCGTTGGGACGTGCCCACTCAACACCCTTGGGTCGAGTGGGGCCGGATCTTCTACGGCGACGGGATCACTCCGCGTGGCATCGACCTCTTCGGACAGTGGAACTTGGTTCGTCCGCAACTGTACGTCTACGGTGACTATCGAACAGGTATCCAAGCCGCGCGAAACGCGGGCGGACGCGCCGACAATTGGGCCAACCGATTGAACCTCGATGTCGATCTTCGGATCACCGACACCGAACGCTTTCACACCTTTATCGGGCCGCTCGACGAAGGCGGACAGTTCACCCGCTGGGAACTGGTCGACGGAGACTTGCGATACCGAAACGAAATGGACCTGACGCCCGTGACCGCCTTTTTCGAGGGCGATCTCGGCGTCATGCTCGGTGCCGCCGCCGAACGTTCCGCTCCGTTTGATTTTCCCGTCACGTTTGGTCTTGTGCCATTGCTCTTCCAAAACGGCATTTGGATGGAAGATGCGGTCAGCGGCATCGCTGTTTCCTTGCCCGCGCGGCACAGCCGCTTGCTCAACTGGTCGAACTACGATGCGACGTTCTTCGCGGCCGTCGATCAAGTCAACAGTCCGGCATTCGCCGCAAACAACGACGCGCACGCCCTCGGTACCGCATGGTTTATCGAAGCCTATGGCGGTTACATTGAAACGGGTTACGCCTATTTGAATGATCGCAGTGACAGTTCACGAAGCTACCACAACGTCACGTTCAGCTTCACACGCCGCTACTTCGATCGAATCAGCAACAGCGTTCGGGTCATTGTCAACGCAGGCCAAGACCGTCCCTCCGCGACGCGAACCGCCGATGGAGGACTCTTGCTTTTTGAGAGCAGCTGGATCACCGCATCGCCGCTTACCGTCGTCCCCTACATGAACCTGTTTTACGGTTGGGATCGTCCGCAGTCAGTCGCGCGTGCCGGAGTTTCCGGGGGCATCCTTCGCAACACGGGCATCAACTTTGACACCGATGGATTGAACGGCTTTCCCACGATCGACACGACGGCCGCTGACACCGCAGGCGGTTCGATCGGTATCGACCTCATCGGAGACGGACTCGACCGACAGCTACTTCTGGAGTTAAGTTATTTGACGCCGCACGGCGACCGCGCGATCGCTTTGGGTGATCAATATGCCATCGGCGCGCGTTATCAGTTTCCGGTCTCCAACGCCACCCTTTTGCGTTTCGATGCGATGCACGGCTGGCGGGAGGGCGAACGTGACGTCTACGGAACACGTATGGAATATCGCTGGAAGTTTTGACATCCAAGCGAAGAGTCGCCGTTCGTATCAGCGACAGATGGCGCCGCGGTCAACATAGACGTTTGATGCCAGCACGCAGGACGCGTCAAGGCATCTCGGCGACGTTGGCGGTCGCTGGCAGCGTTAATTCCGTCGAGCCTTCACCACGCCGTCATCTTCGCGACCGCTCTCTTTGGCGAGTATCTCTTCCGTCGTTTGCGGGTCCGCGTTGCGACAAGCGACGGTCAGGATCTCGGCCAACTCATCAAGCTTGTCCTCCCAGGTCTCGACCGTCGTTCCTTCTGGCGGAACGTTCGCCATCTCGTCCAGGAACAAGATCATGCGCAAGCAATGCCGCAGCAAGATACCCTCTTCCTTCTGGAGCTTCTTCGTCGTCACGTATTTGTTGAAGTCGCCTTCGTAATTCAACAGCTCGCCCACGATCCAAACGGGGCGGATACGGACGCCTTGAACGCGAGGAAACTCGCTGCCGAAGAGTCGGTGAATCTTCTCGCCAATGGTGAGCGGCCAGACCTTCGGCTCGTCAAACATCACGCGCCCGTATCCGCGATCTTCGACCTCTTCCTCCTCTGAATCGGTTGCCGCGCCCAGTTCTTCCGGCGTCGCCAACCCCATCTGCAAAAGCTGAGGATCGAGCACCTCGGTCGCCAACTTCCCTGGTGGCATGTCTTCCAAACGCGGGAGGCGAGTCAGTCTTGCCACCGTCCCGGGGACTTCCAGGACACTTTCAAAAGCCGCGATCCTCTCCAAGTCATCGGCGCTCGCGAGCAGGTCCGCCATGTAGACCCCGTACAGCGGATTGATGCTGCGAAGATGGACCAGCCGATCCAGCTTTTCGGTCGGTCGAGCTTTTTGCGGACGATAGTCGTCCAGCTCGTAGTTTTTGACGCGTTGCTCCTCGCTTCCGGGCTCATTTGTCGCCGCGGGTTCGGCGTTCGCCTGCTCTTCCGGTTCACCCTCACGCATTTGATCGAGTAGATCGCCGAACAAGCCCTGCGTCGCCGGTTTCGCATCGACGGGTGCGTCGCCTTTGGGTTTGACTCGAACGTGCTTCGAAGGCGTCGATGACCGCTCCACCGGCAGCGGGTCCAACTCCACGTACTTGGCTTGCCACAGCGTGATCAGCATTCGGTTGAGCTCGCGCTGGGCCTCGTCGACCTTCTTCGGCGGCAGCAAACGTTTGCCGACGAGATCGCGAAGTGGCTGCACCTGTGGATCTTTGCCGAGCAGGTAGGCGAGAAGGCGCCACGGCACTTGTCCACGGCTGACGAGATCCGCCGATTCCGCTTCGTACAACTGAGCAAATTGTTGTTCCGTCCAATACGCCTCGCCCGCGCGCCGTTTCGGCATCTTCTTTTTGAGTTGCTTCTTCGCCTTCAGCAAGCCGGCGTCTTTCGTGTCCTCGGGAATCGAATCGTATTTCTCGCGCCATTTCTTCAACTTCACATCATCTTCGTGAGCGAGCGCGTAGACGTACCCGCGATCGTCAAACTGTGGGCGACCCGCGCGTCCAAAGATCTGCTGCGCAGATGCGGTGTCCACGAGTTTCTTTTTGTCACGCGGTCCTTTCAAAAGACTCGGTAGCAAGACGCTTCGCGCGGGCAAGTTGATTCCGGCGGCAAGTGTTTCGGTGCACACGCACATCGCGAGTAGCTTGCGCTGAAACAAGTCTTCGACGATCCGTCGGTATTGCGGCAAAACACCAGCGTGATGCACCCCGACGCCACGCATTAGAATCTGCTTGAGCTTCGGACCCGCACCGGCACTCAGATCCAACGCGTTGAGATACTCGGCCAGTTCGGCTTGCCGCGCCTTGTCAATCAGGCTTTTCCCCTTGAGCATTTCCGCGACCGTCCAGCACTGAGCGCGGCTGAAGCAGAAGACCAGTGAGGGCGTGCGGCGAGTCTCCTCATCGCCGGCCGCAATCTTCCATCCAAAGTCATTGAGGATCTCATCGTCGACCCACTCATACTGAAGCGGAACCTTTCGTTCGGTGCCCACCACAAGCTGAAGACGGCGCTGGTGGGCGCGTGACAACCAGGACGTGAACTCGAGCGAGTTGCCAACGGTCGCGCTCAGCAGCAGTGTCCGAACATGCGATGGGAGCATCGCCAATGTCAGCTCCCAAACGATTCCACGCTCCGGATCGTTGAACGAGTGGAATTCATCCATCACGACCGAACAGACATCGGTGAAATCAAAGCTCTCGGGATTGAGCAACCGATTGAGTAGTATCTCTGCGACCACAACCAAGACGGGCGCGTCGCCGTTGACGCGACGATTTCCCGTAACCAGTCCGACCGAGTCGGCAGAGAAACCCCAACGGACCGCGCTCGCCCGCAGTTCCTCCAGCTTTTGATCCGTTAACGCGATCAACGGCGTCGTGTAGTACATCTTCTTGCCGGACCGCAACGCTTCATAGACCGCGGATTCGGCAATCATCGTCTTGCCGGTTCCCGTCGGCGCACACACAAGCACTCCTTGGTCGCCGCGATCGGGATCGCCGGCGAAGTAAGCGAGCATCGCTTCTTCTTGGACGGGGTACGGTTCATAAGGCAGCGAGGCAAAATACTCGCTTGCCAGAGTGTCTCGGTCAACGGTTGGATCGACCTGAGTCCTGTCCTTTTGTTCGGCATCCATGAGCATTGTTGTAACAGCGCCACGCCGTCAGTGGCATGGCAAGCGCAATGACATCCGCAGAGGCCGCGTGTCGCACACTATTCTGCGGCCGCGTCGGTCTTTGCCGCGGGCCACAACAGCACGCGGCCGTCCCGCGCCGCGGTCATCACGAGATCGCCGTCGATCGTGCAGTCGACGGAGGTGACGCCACCGGAATGCCGCCTCAACGCGAGCACTTCGCGACCTGTTCGCGGCTGGTCCGCGTCGCTGGGGACGCTCGTCAATCGAGGATCCCAAACGCGAATGGACTTGTCGCGAGACGCGGTCAGAAGTCGCACTTGCTCCGGTCCATCCTGAACGATCGCGATCGATTCGATTTGATCGGCATGACCCTGGAACCGAATCGGCTCGGCAGCTGGATCCTGCAAATCGAACAACCAAGCCACCTTCCTATTCGTGCCAACGGCTAACCAACGGTCGTCAATGGAGAACTCGGCGCAGGTGATTTCGGCGGGCTCGGGCAAGGCTCGTTCGATCGCCGGTTGGTCGCGAACCAAATGCCAAACCCTCAAACGTCCATCCATGCCAGCACCCATGACCCGCAATCCGTCGTTGGAAAAGCGGACCTGCGTCATGCCGGTTCCATCGATGGAAAGCTCGCGGCGAAGACGGAAACCTGTTTCACGACCACGCCAAGTCCACAACCGGACCGCATCATCATTGCCCGTCGTCGCGATCAAATAGCCCGCGGTCCCGATCAACGAAGAGAAGTCCAAACTCGTGATGGGACCCGCATGGGGCGTCTCGAGTTTGTCGATTCCCTGGCCGGTTTCGGGATCCCAAAAACGAACGCTGCGGCTCGCCGTTGCCGCAACCATTCCATCGGGCGAGAAACACGCGGCGGTGACGGCCGCGTGTGGACGAAAACTCTTGGTGTGCACCATGCGATCGAGATCCCAGCGGAAGGCCGCCTCACCGTTGAGCGTGACCAACTGGTTCATCCCGACCAAGACTCCGAGTTCCGGCGCCCCGATCGACGTCGGAACGCTCATCTCTCTGGCTTCTTCCGTGGCGACGTCATAAAGAAGAACTTCGCCGGAGCGCCCCGACCGGTCGCGACGGCAAATCACAATCGTCCGTCCGCCATCGCCAAAGTTGGCGGCACTGATCCGCGCGACATTCGCCGAGCGACTGTGTCCGCGATTCGTTGTGGCGACGACTTCATCGAGCAGCGTCTTCCGCTCGGTGCGAAGGTTCCACAGGTGAACGGCGGACTTGAATTCATCACCGGTTGACACTTCCGAAACCGTGACCGCGTCTCGCCCATTGGGGCTAAGCGAGACGGAGGTGACAAAGCCATCATGTTGCAGTCGACGTTGAGGGCGCCGCGACTGCAATCCGAATTCGGTTAACGCACCGTTGTCCGACGCGACCCAAATCGATTGATCATCTACCGCGAATTCAATGTCGTTGATTCGAAAGCCACGCAGGTCATCAATCGGGGCGCCAAGGAGTTGTTTCGTTCGAGTATCCCAAACCAGGCATCGTCCTGCACGGTCTCCGGTGATCGCCACCGATCCGTCGCTGGACAAAGCGAATGCGGTCACGGCTTGACGGTGTTCGCCGAAGCGATGAAGCACCAGCGGCTTCGTCCTGCGGCGGTCAATGTCCCAAAGAATCGCTTTGGCCTCGGGATCACTCGAGCCGGTCAGCAATCGAGTCCCGTCGGCGGAGATCGCAAACGACGTGTTCAGCCCCGTTCCGCGTAGCGACGCCAGCTCCGTTCCCGTCTCGAGATCCCAAATTCGCAGGATCGAATCGGCACTACCCACGAACAATCGGTTCCCGTCTTCGTCCACGCGAGCACTCATCGCCAAAAACTCGCTTCCTTCCGCCAACTGGCCAGACACGTTTTTGCGCGTGTTGATCCGCGCCAGTTCTTTGAAGGACATCGAGTCGCGGTCGATTTCAAGAATCCGAGCCGTGTGATCGCGACTGGCCGTGATGGCGAGTCTTCCCGAAGGACCGAGACGTGCCGCAAGGATCTCGTCACCGTGAACTTGCTTTTCCCGCACGGTCGCGGCGATCCGCGAACGTGCGGCGACCAGGGTCTCGTCGGTCACACGCGACGGATCCCAGATGCGAACGCTGCCGTCCACCGAGCCTGACACGACCCGCCGCGCGCCGCTCTCCATACGCCCCGCGAACTCGAGACTCCGAACCCAACCGCCGTGCCCACGCAGCGTGTTGCGAAGGGAACGGGTTCGCGGATTCCAAACACGAATCGTGTAGTCGTCCGAACCTGAAAGTAAGACTGCCCCCGAATCATCGAATCGTAATGCCGAAACCGCGTCACGGTGAGCCTTCCAACCGGCAACACTCGGAACGCGATCACGGGCGGAAACAAGTTGTTGTTCCGAATCCAATTGCGTGATCGCTTCGTTGATCGACGATTTGTAGTCAGTCGTCTGCAACTCTTCCGGGGCCCAAACATAGACCTGCCCTGAGCGATCTCCCGATGCCGCAAGTTTTCCGTCGGGACTCAGAGCGATGCCTCCGATCGGTGCGCGATGCTGTTTGAATTCGCCCAATCGCTCAAATTCGCCACCGCGGATCTTCCAACCAACCGCGCGCCCCCCGCGATCGTCTCCAACCGCCGCGACCACGGTGAATCCGTCGCCGGAGTTTCTCGTTTCCACGGCAATGCCCTGCACTGCCGTGAGGTGCCAACACTGGTCGACGCGTTTACGCGACGGCACGCGCCACAAAGCAACGGTGCGGTCGGTGGATGCCGAGACCAGTCGCGAATCCGGAAGAAACGCAAGGTCCGTCGTTCGCGACTCATGGCTGCCGACCCGGTCGATGACCGTTCCGTCATCCGAGCGGATCAAAAGGACTTCGCCCAGCTCGTTGCCGATCGCGATTTGACCCGAGCGTCGGTCGATGGCCACCGCGGAAGCTTCCATTCCGGTTTGAGTCCACGACGGGCGGGGCTGCAAACTTCCTTTGGAAAGTTCGGACCGATGAATCGAACCATCACCGCAGACCGAGATGACAAAGCCTTCGTTGACAGACACCGCCAAGTCAATGACCGGTGAACCAAGTGCGAGATCCGACTCACTTTGATTCGCCTGGCTCCAAAGCCATCGCCATTCCCAAGGCGGGCGTACGCCCGCGGGCTTCCGCGATTCGAGCCGTTTGAGAATGAGTCTCGCGTCGTCGAACTCGTTCTCGTCGATCCGGGCTTTCGCGAGACCGATCTGGGACAGGTAATACTCGTATTCCGCCTCTGCTTTGCGGCGCAGCGCCACGTCCTTTGCTTCCCGGGCAACGTCTCTCGCATCTTTCGCGATTTGCTCCTGACGCTTCGCTTCACCGAGCGCATCCTCCGCAACGATCTTGCGTTTCTCGGCCAGGTCGGCGTTCTGTCGCGCGGCTTCCGCCTCTCGATCTGCACGATCACGCTCGCGCGTGGCCTCGTCTCGGGCGACGATCGCGTCGGCTCTTTGTCGCTTCGCGTTCTCGGCTTCCACTTTCGCTTCGTCGCGCGCGAGTTGAATCTCGTCGCGTTGCCGTACGATCTCGCTTTTCCGTTTTTCGACCTCCGCCGTCTTTGCCTCGGCGATTCCGGTTTGCTCCTCGGCGAGGGTCCGCTGACGTTCCGCTTCGCTTCGTTTCTGTTCGATGATCACCAATGCCACGCTGGCACCGACGATAATGATGAACGCGGCAGCGATCGCCAAGAACCGAAACAGCTTCAGCCGACCGGCGCGTTGATCCCGAGTCTCGGCGTCACTACGAATCCGCGCGATGAGCGCGACGTGACGATGATCATCTTCATCCAGCAGCGAAAGCCCGAGGTCATAGTCCCCGTTGTTGTGCGCGGCCTTGGCATAGTCCACTTTGCATCGAGCCAGCCCATCGATTGCGGCCGCGTTCTCGGACCACAACCCGATCGCCTGCTCAAAACCATGCGTCGCGCGTGAATAGGCTTCGTAAGACGCCGTCTGTATCGCCCGCTCATATTCGGTCGCGGCCGCGGTCGCTAACGCAATACTTTCGGAGTGCGAACGATAGGCGCGAATCGCATCTTGAAACTGCTTCACCGACTCGAAACGATCTGCCGGATCGGTCGCCATGGCTCGCATGGCGATGTCCAACAACTCGCCTTCGTGCTCCGGAAGAGGCGCTTCGATGTCGTTGTTGGCGCAGGCGCGAACACAGAGACTCACATTCTCGGCTTTGTGCGGCGCGTGTCCGGTGACGATGTAGTACAGCGTCGCTCCGAGCAAATAGACATCGCTGGACGGGCCAATCGACTCGACGGGGCCCTTGGCCATTTCCGGAGCCATGAACGCCGGCGTCCCACCCAGTCCGGCCGAGACCGTGATGGAGTCCTTTTTCTCGAAGTCCGGCTGAGCAAGCGCGAGTCCCCAGTCCATGACCAGGACTTCGCCGAAGTTCCCCAGCATCACGTTTTCGGGTTTGATGTCACGATGGACAACACCGCGCGTGTGCGCGAAGGCGATCGCGTCGCAGACCTTCAGCAGGATCTCCAAGTTCTCGTCGCGGCTCTTTTCATCGACGGACTTCGACCATGGTTCGCCGACAACCCGTTTCATCGAGTAGAACAGCGTGTCGTCGGACGCGACCGCAATGTCGTGAATGGGAACAATATTCGGGTGATCCAAATCGCTGGTCACCACCGCTTCGGAAAGAAACTGCTGCCGACGATCGTTCTCAACGGTCTCCAGTCGTCCGGCGTCCCGTAGTTTCTGGCGTTTGGCCTTCGGCAGCGGCTTGATCACCTTGACCGCGATCACCCGATCAAGTGACGTCTGCTTTGCGACGTACACGTTGCCCATACCGCCACGTCCGAGCAATCGAATCAGGCGATAGTCCGAAGAGGCTTCGGGGTCGCGCGTCGGCGCCGCGAGATCGCGCTCGCGAATCTGAAGATTGGTCTCCGAGATCGAACGTTCGATCGCGGGTTTCAGCCGCGTTTGTTCTTCCTGATTTGCGAGACTCGCGCCTTGAGCGACCGAACCCCAGAACGCGATGTCTTCCTTGCTCAGTTCACGTGGATTGATGGTCTGCGATAGATTCGAACTCTCCATCACCGATTGGCGGGGAGCATCTGGCAGCTCCGACTCTCCCGTCGGGCGAAGCTGAACCGAGCGGAGATCGATGGTCGCTTCGACGTTGGCAACGGTCTGGTCATCCGTCGGCTCGGCACCCATTCCGAATGGCTGCGTCGCGCTGGCGTCAACCGAAAACTCCAGTGAGTTCCCGGCCGGGCGAGGAGGACCGCCGGACGGATCGTCCTCGATCATCTCGAGCGCTTCCTCTTCCGCCGCCGAAAGCGAAATCGTCTGCTCGAGGTTGTCCAGCAATTCCTCCGATGGAAGCTCGAGCGAAGACGGTTCGGACTTCGTCGATTCTTCGTCCTCGGGCACGTTTGAGGCGTTCTCAGACATCGATGGTTCCTCCGGTGGCGGAGATCGCCGTGTTGTCACTGGGTTTAGTTGGCGGGGTCATCTCGGCGAGCAACCGCGATCGCAATCGCTCGGCCGCCGAAAGAGAACGCGAGACGTTCTGCAGCAATGGCTCGGCGAGCTCCTGGGGCGCAGACCGCGGCGGTGCCGAGCGTAACGATTGTTCGTCAATTGTGGGCTCCGGCGTCGCCGGTTGGTTGTCGGGCGACAACTCCTCGTCTTCAATCGGACGCAATCGAAGCGATCCGCCCTCCAGATTTTCCACCGGAACGATCGGTTTTCCGTCACGCAGTTCGACACTCAGAATCGAACGCACGTTCCCATCCCCCAAGACGTATTCTATTTCGTATCGACCGTCGGGTAACGACTCGAACAATCGCTTCAACTTGTCGCCGCTAACGATATCATCCGGTAAACGCGTCGGCTCGATCAAGTCTTCGCCCAGCGGGTCCGGAGAACGCACCCGAATCTGAAAGTATTCATCGCGGCTGGTCGAAGTCGACGAAACCGTCGCCACTGATTCCACACTTCCACCCAGGACCGTAAACGTCTGTTCGGTCGACAGCACGACCGGCTCCGTTTCGAGCATCGGAATCACATCACGAACGGGGAAGAACGCGACGGGGATGGAAAGGTTTGGAATGATGAATCGCGCAACGCCATTTTCAAGGATGGGAACACGCCCGGATTCAAAGGTGTCGGGGTTGTCGGTGGACGAAATGAGTTCACCTTCGACCTGCTGAACCCCACTGTCGCCCTGCTCGACCGTTTCTCCAACGATCAAAATCGATTCGTGATGTCGTACGGAGAAGCGTACTTCCAGCGGTGCTGTTTCCGATTCGCGTCCATTTAGCCGACTCTCAAGGATCTCGTTTTCGAGATACAGGTGGCCCACGACCAGCGGTGGCGCGTCCCCGCTCAGTCCATCGATCTGCTGAAACCGCCCCGACTCCGCGCCCCAATCGATATTGATCGTCAATCCACGCTCGCCTCCGTTGCCGACGTCAACGGTCAACATTCCGAGTGCGTCGTTGATTTGAGC
>JBCBLJ010000742.1:0-4207 GCA_038520195.1 Planctomycetota bacterium | reverse complement strand
CTTTTCCTGCCGGCGGGAATCAACACCCTGGTGGAGGAAAGCGCAAGTCAGTTGAGACAACGCGCTCAGGAGACGCCGTTGGTGATCGGGGCAAGAGGGAGCGAAGCGGAGTTGGTTTTAAACTCGCTCTACTTTGAGTCCGATCCACCGGTCGAGTCGAGCATGGCCGCGATCGAAAGGGTTCGACTCTCCGGCTACGCCGAAGCGATTCCTCTGTACGTTCGTTTTCGGACCCGCGGCAGACCGATCGTCGGTACGACACTGGATTATTTTTCATTCCGTGCTCTCTCGATCGACCGCGGTCGACAGTTTGCAATGCTTGGTGAGTGTGTTGTTGGAGCTGAAGTCGCACGATCGCTCGGCTTGTCGCCCGGGGACTCGTTGCTTTCACAGCCCGAGAACGTGTTTGATCTTGCCGGCGTGTACCCATTGAAGATGACCGTCGTCGGTGTCTTGCGATCCTCGGGGTCTCCGGATGACTCGGCAGTCTTTGCGGACGTGAAGACCGCTTGGGTCATTGCTGGATTGGGGCACGGGCACCAGGATTTGGCAAAGGAAGAAACATCGGGCGCGCTGCTGTCGAAAGATGGCAATCGGTTGACCGCGAACGCTTCCCTGTTGACCTATACCGAGATAACGCCTGAGAACGTTGCTTCATTTCACTTTCACGGGGAGCCCGTCTCATTCCCGCTGACGGGCGTGATCGCTTTACCGCCGGATCAACGCTCGGAAACACTGTTGATGGGCCGATTTCAAGGAACGAATGAAACACTACAAATCGTTCAGCCTTCCTCGGTCATGGAAGAACTGCTTGCGACGATCCTCCGTGTCCGCACGTTCATTCTGGCGGGGGCGCTGCTGTTTGGCATCGCCACCACCTTTTCGGTGGTCCTCGTGTTTGCGTTATCGTTGCGGATTCGTCGACAGGAGCTCGACACCTTGCGAAAGATCGGTGCAACGCGGGGTCGAAGATCGCTCATTGTGACATGGGAGATCCTGCTCGTGTTTTTCGTCGGTGGCGGACTCGCTCTGTCCCTGACACTCGCAACCCAGAGACTCAGCTCGCAGGCGATTCACTGGTTTTTGCTATGAGCCTTTTCACAACAAACAGGATGTTCCGCTGATGTCTGTCGTGCGTTTGCGTCTTGCGGCCCATGTCCTTTGCCTGTCAATCGTGTGTATCGCCAGCGGATGCTCCGACAAGGAATCGACGGCACGCACCGATTCCAAGGATGACACGAAACCGAACGTCTGTGCGGTGAGTTATCCGCTTGCGTTTTTTGCAGAAGAAATCGGCGGCGAGCACATCACCGTTCAATTTCCGGTTCCACGCGACGAAGACCCGGCTCAGTGGGATCCGGACGCCAAGGCTGTGAGTCAATTCCAGCGGGCCGACTTGATCCTGCTCAACGGCGCTGGCTACGCAGAGTGGGTCGATCGAATCTCCCTGCCCGACTCGAAAGTCGTGGACACGACCGTGGATGTCCGAGAGAAATATCTTTACGGCGAAGACTCCATCACGCACCAGCATGGCCCCGACGGTCAACACACTCACCAGCAATTGGCATCTACGACGTGGCTTGACTTGCAGATCGCTATCGTTCAAGCGCGAGCCGTCAAGGATGCATTGTCGCGATTGTTACCGGATAAGGCGGTGGCGTTTCAGGACCGTTTCGACACGATCCAAGACGAACTGAACGATCTCGACAAAACGCTGCGGAGCGAGGTGAGCGACCAGCCACCGGTTGCCTTGGTTTGCGCGCAGCCCATCTATCAGTATCTCGCGCGACGCTATGGTCTCAGCCTTCGCTGCGTTCAATGGCCGTCGGATCGAATGCCTGACGAGAGTGCCTGGGACGAACTTCGAGGCTTACTCGCCGAACAACCCGTCGAAGCCATGTTGTGGCAACAAGAGCCACCCGGAGACTTGCGGCGAGAACTCGAGCGACTTGGACTCTCGGTGGTTGTCTTTGACCCGATGTCCAACACCCCCGCCGGCGAGGACTTTCTCAAGGTCATGGATGACAACGTCGAGAGGTTGAAGCCGTTCTTGAAGTGAGCGCCGGGGCATCAAAGCTCCCATCGTGACGGGGCTTCGCCAAAGTTCCTTGCTTGTTGAAGCCTGTCAACGAAGCCGATCGCGGCTGCGCGCAATTTGTGTTGGCGGCGTCAGTTCGTTGTCGCAGCTCGCAGCGTTCGAAGATCGAAGCACTTCACTAATCAGCCCGCCGTCTCGACGGCAGCGCGACGGAACCATTCGATCGTACTTTGGAGGTAGCTCGTACCGTAGACGCGAGCGAAGTCTTTGGTTCGGGTGTGTGATTCATCTTCTAACTCGGCCAATCGCTCGCTGATGTAACTCGAAGTCAATCGAATTCTTCCACGCACTTCGATCCAATGTCGCCATTGTTCGTACGATGTAGGAATCATTTCTTCGCTCATTTGCTGCGCCTGCTGCGTTTGGGTCATTCGTGGCAGATGGAACGGAGTTTCGCCTCTTTTGCCGGGAAGAGCGGGCCGAGGGGCGAAATCGCCAAGACTTCTCGGTCAGTAATCAATCGCGACGCAAAGACGTTTTTCGCCAGACGTGACTTCGGGCGAGCGATGATGCACGCTATCCCGGTGAGTCGGGTGTCGGTGCCCTTTGAGAAAGACCAGCCCATAGAGTGGCGCGTTGTGTGTCGCGGTGTCACCGGAGTGTTGGTATTGGGTGGTTGGGCCAACGTACGTGGTCACCAAGCGGACGTTGACGTTGTCGCAGTGGAATTTTGGGCATGATTGAGAGCGAGTGATCTCGATCCTCAGTTTCGCCTGCTGGAGATCGAACTGATCGAGAAACGATGTCGCGAGGCCGATGAGATCGGCCGTCAACTCACGCGACTTGATCCGAAGCTCGCCCAATCCGGCGCGGATTTCAAAGCCGATTCTTTCGCGACGGATCGGCGCAAGGTACTCACGGACGCGTCCCGCTTGGACGATCGGCCGAAGGTTCTCAAGCGGCGACCGTGCTAAAAGCAGAATATCGTCTCTGCCAGTGACAAACTCCGTGACCGCAACCTTGTCCCAGGCGGGCGTTAACTCGGTGATCGTGTGTTGCATGTTTCTCGGTCTCAAATTGGGGAGTGATGGTGGCTTGGCGATCGACTACGCGAACTTCTTCTTCGCGGACGTTCCCTCGGATGACGAGCGGACTTCATAGCCGAGCTCAATCAAACGCTGCCGATGGGTGTCGGCGGTCGAAAAGTCTCGGACCTGTCGTGCTTCGTCGATCAGTGCGCACAGGCTGGCGGCGATTTTGCTTTCGGGATTCTCAATCTCGCCGGAAGCGCCTGTCAGCTCCCAAATTCCGAGGACCTGATCAAGGCCGAGCAGGACCCCGTAGGCCTCGGCAGCATCGTCACCGGGTGAGGAGATCCAGGCGTGAACAACGGTCATTGCTTCGCTGACATTCAGGTCGTTTGCCAAGGCCTGCAAGAATTCCCGCACCACGGGGTGCGCGGCTTGGCCGACGTCTTTGGGGACACCGCCACATTCATCGCGAAGGCGATGGCCAAGTTCGGTCAGTCGTCGCACGGTGTTCGCAGAATCGGTCAACCCCTTGGTCGTGAAGTTGCTGTGCGCGCGGTAATGAGACTTGATGAGTTCTAACCGGAGTACCGCAGGGTGGATCGGTGTGCCGGAGGCTTTCCCGGAGAGAATATCGCGGACGGTGAAGAAATTCCCTTTACTTTTGGACATCTTCTCGCCTTCGACCAGCAAGAAACGAGCGTGCATCCAGAACCGCGCGAACAGATCCTTGCCGGTGGCTCCGCAAGACTGTGCGATCTCACATTCATGATGCGGGAAGATGAGGTCTTCACCTCCCGTATGGATATCCAGGACATCGGTTTGGAGGACCTTCATGGACATCGTTGAGCATTCGATGTGCCAGCCTGGGTAACCATCTCCCCAAGGCGAGTCCCACTTCATGATGTGCTTTGGATCGGACTTCCAAAGCATGAAGTCAGCCGGGTGTCGTTTGCAACTCTGTTGGCTGGCATCGATGCGTCCCCCAGCCCCGACGCGCAAGGCCTCGAGCGTATTGCCGCTGAGCTGTCCGTACTTTGGAAACGACTCGACGCTGAAATAGACGACACCGTCGCTCCCCACGTAGGCGTGTTCACGTTCAATGAGCTTCGAAATCATCTGTTGCATGTCGTCGATGAAT
>JBCBLJ010000359.1:0-8015 GCA_038520195.1 Planctomycetota bacterium | reverse complement strand
CTGGGCACAATCACCCCTAAGCAGTCGCATCCCCAAGCCGTGTCGATCGAGCTGAGAATCCACCTGCCGTTGCGATCCCCTCCGTGTCAAGGGCTTGCGCGTTCTCACGGTGGGGCGGTACACTCAGCGAAAGCATTCCTGGGTGACGAAGGTCCATTCCGGTGAGATCGCCGCCCTTTCGCTCAAGTCCTTTTTTCTGCGAGTCAAATCATGTCGGACTCCACACCGAAGCGGCCCGCTCATTTTGATGGCCGAGCCGATGCGCTGATCGATCGGGTCGTCAATCTCATGGACCCCGACGGCGACGTGTTACTGAATGTGTCGCGTGAGGAAGCCCATCGATGTGTCCGCGAAGGCAATGCCGAGGCTGTGCGGGGGATTCGCGGCCAGTTTGCGATTTGCGAAAAGGAGGGCAAGACGATCCGAATGGCGCGATCCATTGGCCGCCCGATGCGGTATTTCCTCGCCAAGCGCGCCGAGGGGCCAGCATTGATCATCGCCGAGCGAATGGATCAAATCCTCGAGCAACTCCGACTCGAGGGATTAGCGGATCAGTTCCACCCGTCGTACACCCGCATGGTTCCGGCCCACTACCTGCTTGAATTGCAACTCGTTGGTTGCCCGGACCCCAATCCCAAACTCACTCGGTTTTTCGCTCCGGATCGCAACCGTTTGCCTGCCGACATCGAAGCGATCGGGGCAATCTATCTCGAGCGACTCGCCGAGGTCCTCGATGAGTTTTTGGTGACGATCCCCGAGAGTGAACCGATCGGTGTGATGTTTAGCGGCGGGATCGATAGCGGTTCCGTGCTCGTGCTGACCGATTACCTACTGCGTCGTCGTGGGCAGTCTTCGTCGCGAGTGAAGGCGTTCACGCTCGTCGTCGACGGAAACCCGAGCGACATCGAACAGTCACGCGAGTTTCTCAAGCAACTGGATTTGGAAATGTTGCTTGAACCCATCGAAGTGTCACCGTCAGACATCCGCTGGCAAGAAGCGATCGAGTCAATGGAGGACTACAAACCGCTGGACGTCCAATCCGCGACGATGGGGTACGCACTGCTACGCGAAATCCGCAACCGCTACCCAGACTGGAAATACTTGATCGACGGTGATGGCGGCGACGAAAACCTCAAGGACTATCCCATCGAGGACAACCCCGAGCTAACCATTCGAAGTGTGCTCGGCAATCGCATGCTGTACCAGGAAGGATGGGGCGTCGACGCCGTCAAACACTCTCTGGTTTATAGTGGCGGTCAAAGTCGCGGTCACAGTCGAACGAGCGCACCGGCCGCGCAGTTTGGTTTCAAAGGCCTCAGTCCCTATGCGGTACCTGCGGTGATCGAGATCGCCGAAGCCGTGCCGTTTGTCGCACTCACCGATTGGGATCACGAGAAGCTTTACGCCCTCAAAGGTCAGATCGTTGCGGCCGGCGTGCGAGCGGTCACCGGAGTCGAGATGCCGGTCTTCGAGAAGCGCCGGTTCCAGCGTGGCGCGACCGACAGCTCGACGTTCGATCGGCTCTTCCCTTCGCAGGATCAAGACTACCGAGACGAATTCAAGCGGATGATGGAAGCGAAGATCGCAGAATCATCCGCCCAAGCGTAGGCCGTCGCGCGAGCGATGCGGCCACGACGCGGGGCACCCACGTAGCTGGGCAACGCGGCTGATGACGTTGATCATCAACTACCGGTCGACGGAAGTTCGAAGCTCGGTGTCGCGGATTCTTCGAGTCCCGCGCCGCCCAACGGTTCACTACCCAAGGGTTGATTGCCGCCCGTTTGATTGGTCGCCGGTACGGTTGCCTCCGTTTCGCTCGGCGCCATCGGCATGGTTTCCGAGAGAGGAGCGGGAAGCGACTCGATCAACACATCGGTTGATGGAGTGGGATAGGCTGAGGTCGTCGTTTGGGGCGCCGAAGGATGGAATTCGCGACGCGCCACCGGCGGCGGTGCGACCACTGCGCTCGGGTCGTTGCGTGGCGTCAGGAACCGTCCCTTCTCGTAGGCGTCACGCTGCGCGCCGGCGGGCCAAGCATCTTCTGCAAGTTGAACTTGGTTGTAGGCGAGCAACGAACCCTTCTCGCGATGAAGGTCACGAATCGCCAAGTTGTAGTTGGCGAGCGCCTGGTAAAACGCGGTCTCGCTGGTCACGACTTGACGTTGTGCTTGTAGCAAGAAGTTGATGTTGTCGGTCCCATCGCGGTATCGACGCTCGAGGACTTCGACCTGCTGAAGGTCGGATTGGTACCGGTTGTAATTCGTTTCGACCAGCTGGTGCGTCAAATCAAGATTTCGCGCCGCGTTCGACAAGTCGTGACTGATCCGCAGCTGTGTTTCCGCCAGCACTGCTTGGTCGCGTCGGAGATTCAATTTTGCGTTCGCCACCGCTACGCTTGCGGCACGAAGTCCGACGGGAAGCGAGAATTCAAATCCAGCCCGCCATTCCTGGAAATCACCGCTGTTGATGGAGCCGTACAGATTGTCGAATGCGTTGGGGTCATCGGAGTCGCCGATCAAGTGATCGCCGAGTCCTCGATAGCGGTAGCTGCCGACGAAATCAAGCTGCGGCCGCTTGGATAGTCGCGCCGCATAGAGTTCCAACTCCCGCTGCTTGACCTGAAACGATTGACGTCGGATTTCGACGCGACGCTCAAGGGCTTGCGAAAGAGCGGAATCCCAGTCAAAGACGACTCGTGTGCTATTGGGGTCAGTGACCGGGCGAATCAAGGTACCGTCGGTCGCGGGCATCCCCAGTAGGTAGCGCAGTTGTTGTTCGCGAGCGTACAACCCAAGCTGTCCGGCGAGTTGCTCCTGAACGCTGGCCTCGAACTGATAAAACTGCGAGCGGGCCTGAGCTTCTTCGTCCGGGCGACCGGCACCGATTTCAACGCGCGCGTTTTGGTACTGGAATGTCCGCAGCGCCGATTCGCGTCCCTTCAAGTTGGCTTCTAACAGGCGGTACGCGATGGAGAGGTTCCAGTACGCTGATTCGACGTCCGCGACCAAGCCGACCAGAGAGTTTTCGAAGTCGGCGAGCGAAATGTCTTCGGTGATGCGACCGATCAAGACGCCGTTGAATTGGCCGACTTGTTGGCCGCCGAAGGGGCTGACGCCAACGATGCGGTTGAATTGAACGCCGGCCCCGCGCAAGAACGGCTGTCGCCACTCGGCTTCCACCCAGCCCGAAAAGTCACTCGCGATTGATCGAATTTGATCCGGACGAGAGTAATTGACGACGTGGCGCAGTGAAAACGTCGCTCCGGTCGCCGTGGACTTGGACAGTTCGTTTGAGAAGGATGCGTCGGTACTCTGGGCGGCGACAAAGGCACCGAATCCGGGTGGGACGTTCAGCGGGCTGTCGGATTTGTTCCAAAACAGCGACTGCGTGTAGTTCGCGTCGAAGGCTGCGAGAGCGCGTTCGGCCCCCTGAAGGCTCGTCGCCGTTTGCGCCGGATCGAATCGCGTCGACGTTCCCTGCGGAGCCGTAACGCTCGCGTTCAGAGAGCGAATGACGGGACTGTTCTCCAGCGCCATGCGGATGGCTTCGTCGAGCGTGAGGTCCATGCTCGGCAGCGAGGCGGGGTCGGCCAGCGTATTGGGTAGGCTCGTCGCTTGCGCCGCATTGGCGACCGGCGTCGCACACTCCTGAACGTCCGGATACTCAATTGTCAGTTGCGTGTTGCGGTAATACGACTCCGTCGTATCGTTTGGCCCGTCACCGACGCGGTCCCAGATGCTGCATCCCGTCATTGCCGGCAGGGCCACCAATGCTAGCGAGGTGAAGCGGCGTGAGATCGAACCGAGAAACGCTTTTGGTTGCGAAAGCATTATCCTGAGTCTTTTTGTCGAGGCTCGCGCTATCCGCATTCATCGCGGATCCCGTGCGAAGGGTGAAAGTCCTCTGTCGTCTATCGACCGTAGCAAACGTAGGACTGGAATAACCGCGCCGCGATTCGGGTTGCAAGATCCGAACAGCCGTCAAAGTCGCCCGGTCGTTGTTAGAATTTTCCGTTTGCGGCGTTCAAGACGCGCTCGATCCGGTCGGCCGCGTTGATCGCGCCAGCCCCAAGACTTGACCGCTGACTCAATTCGGTAAGAGATGCTTCGATCGTTTTGTCTTTCAGCAAGGCGCCCAAGTCGGACTTGAGGTCTTCGTCGCGTCGAAGTCGTTTGCCCGCGTCGAGCGCAATTACCTTCGCCGCATTGTCGAATTGGTCGAAGGCCATCGGGCGGACCGACTGAGGGACGCCACAAGCCAATGCTTGCGACGTCGTGCCGATGCCACCGTGATGCACGATGGCGCGGCAGTGTGGCAGGAGCTTTCCCAACGGAGCGTAGCGCATGGTTCGCATGCAATCAGCCAGCTTCGAGGGGAAGCAGTCTTCGTGTGACGCCAACAGGATGCCTGGGACGTTGAGTTTCACGCAGACGTTTTGCGCTCGCTCGAAAAACGCTCGGCTGTGTCGGTTGGCCGTTCCGCCGGTGAAGACGACCGGACGATTTGAAGGTGCGTCGAATTCCACGTCCGAAACATCTTCAAGCGGAAAACCGGCGTGGTGCAGCTGAGGCAAGAAGCCCTTTGTCGCCGGTGCGAACCAATCGGGGTACATCGCCAACACCGCGTCAGGCGAAAGCCACCACTCGTGCATCAGTCTTCGGACCGAGGGCAGGCCCAATCGACGCCGCAACCGATTGATCGGCTTGCCGAGAATTCGATCAAGAACCAATCGATCGGCGATCCAGTAGCTCAGGTCAAAGGTCGCGCGCGTCCGGCCGGGGCCAAAGCCCCACGGCGTCAAATGGGGTGGGTCCTCTTTGGTTCGCAACATCACCGGAGCGAGGTGAATGCCGACGAGCGGACAATTCGGCTCCAAGTCTCGAAAGACTCGTGACCCGAAGTCCAGCGGATGCGAGACCAGAACTGTTCGGCCGGGACGGTACAGGGAACGAATCCACTCGACGTGTGGTGCGGCGTATTCGGCCGCGACCGCGCTGAGAACACGTCGCATCCCGAACACGAAATTCCAGACCCGCTTGTCGCCTAACATCGTATCGAACGTGGTTCGATCGATCGACGAGTGCGCTTGCAATCCAGCGTTCTCGGCGACCTCGACGTATGGCTCGGCCAGAGAGATGGCGACGTCAAATCCCCGTCGGGTCAATTCACGCCCGATCGCCACCATCGGGTTGACATCCCCGCGTGAGCCGGGCGCCGACAGCAACGCGAGCGGTTTTGAGCCAGTGCTTTGACGGTCGTCGGCGGTCACCGTTTGATGTCGTATTCAGACAGTTTTCGATAAGCCGTCGCGCGACTGATCCCCAACAAACGCGCGGCTTCCGGGACGCTGCCGTTGGTGCGGTTGAGCGCCTTCTTGATGAGGCGTTTTTCCCATTCGTCGATTCGCAGCGTATCCAACCGGCTGATGCCCGCATCTCGCAAGCCGAGGTCGTCGGGTTGGATCTCATTCTCATCGGCCATCACGACAGCGCTATCAATCACGTTTCGTAGTTGGCGCACGTTGCCGGGCCAAACGTATTCGCGAATTCGGTGCCTGGCAGACGAAGACAACTCAAGCGACGCGCGGCCATGCTGGAGGCGAAAGTGATCCAAAAAGTGATCCACTAACAGCTCAATGTCATCGCCGCGCTCGCGGAGCGGCGGCAACACCAACTCGAAGACACTGAGCCGATAGAACAGGTCTTCACGAAAGCGTTTCTCACGAACAAATTCAGCGAGATCACGGTTGGTCGCCGCGATCACACGAACGTCGACGTGTATCTCTCGGGTACCGCCGACCGGAAGAAACGGGTGTCCTTCAAGGATCCGCAACAGCTTGGCTTGCCCTTCCAACGTCAACTCACCGATTTCATCCAAGAACAGCGTTCCTGTGTGCGCCTGCTGGAACCAGCCCTCGTGATCGTTGTCCGCTCCGGTGAAGGCACCCTTCATGTGGCCGAACAATTGACTCTCGATCAACTCCGACGGAATCGCCGCGCAATTGACCGTCAACATCGGGCGCGAGGCGCGGGGGCTGCTGCGATGCACCGCCCGGGCGACCAGCTCTTTACCGCAACCACTCTCGCCGCGAACCAAGACGCTGCCGTTGGCTTTGGCGATTCGGCCAATCTTCTCCTTCAGCTTGAGCATCACCGCACTTTGGCCGACCAACTCATCGGTGTCGGCGTTTCTGATGGCGAGTTGCTTTGCCTCGACCTTCAAGCAATCGTGCTTGATCGCGCGGTCAAGTCCGACGGCGAGCAAGCGTGCAGCCGCAACGGAAAATTCGAAGTCGACTTCGTTGAACGAGGGAGTGTCTCGATAGAGGTGGAGCACGCCGAGTTTCGACTCATTGGTATCCAGTGGAACGTAGATCGCATCCGACCACTTCGATCGGGCCGGCAGTTTTCCTTTTTCGCCACGCGAACGCTTGTCGTTCACCCAGATCGCTTCGCCATCATCGATCACACGGCGGATCAACGATTTGCTCAACTTGACTTTGGTCACCTCGCTAGGCGGATCCACCTTGTGGGGACGCTGTCGACCGTCGCCGCCGTCGAAAGACAGTCCCACCGCGTCGGCGCTCGTGTGATCGCGCAGAATGGTGACGACCGAGTCGATGACCTCGTCGGGGTTTTCGAGACGCAATAACGAAAGACTCAAAAGGTAAAGGTCGAAGAGATAGCCCGCACTTCCGACTTCGCGAAGCGGGTCTTCGGAGACCGGGTGGCCCCCCATCGCCACATCCTGAATGATCGTTTGATAGGCATCATCCTCTTGCGACTCCGAATCGTCATTGCAAAAGCACAATTCGGTGCCGCCGATGGAAACCGTCGTTTGATGGACGATCTGTGCGGAGTCGATCTTTTGCCCGTTGACCAGAGTCCCGTTGCGGCTGCCCGCGTCACGGATGATCCACTCCCCTTCCTCATAAAAGACGATGGCGTGGAACCGGCTGCAAACGGGGTCCGACAACATGACTTCACATGTTGAGCCCCGACCGATGTGCATCGGTCGTTCCGGATCAAGTGGAAATTGTCGTCCCTTGCCGGGGCCCGACTGGACCGCAAAATAAGCGACCATGAGTCCTTCAAGTCACAAATGGGGGCATGCAATCCGTCTGGATCGCTGCGGTCGGTACGAACTCTGCCCTGTGCTCGTTCCCTCACCGTGTCTCAATTCTAAACTTGTCTCATTTTTGGACTACCCGGTTTGCCCCCAAAATTCGAAAGATTCGCGGTGGGGCCGTTCAAACGTTCACGCTTTTGGATCGGGCAACACCACCATTCCGCGACCATGCTTCAGTGTGCGGCGGATCGGGACTGAATCAGCGAATGATATTGGGCGGCCAAGGACGCAATCGTTTCGGAATCCTGCACGGACCTTACCAAGTGATCAGGGATGCCTTCGATCCCATGAATCGCACCGGACAACGTCCCGACGATGGCACCGAGCGTGTCGACGTCTCCACCCAAACGAACGGCTGAGGTAACGGCGTCCACCCATGAATCGCGATGGTCGAGGACACAGGCGATGGACGCGAGTACGGTCGGAATGACGAACGGCGAGATGATGGGCTTCGAAAACTCCGGCGAGGCCTGGCCGGCGGAAGCGATGAATCGCTCGCGTTCTGGATCATTCAATTTGTTCGGCAAGAGTCGAATGAGCTCGGAAAACTCATGACTGATTCCATCGATCGCGTCGGCGAGACGTTTGCACAGATCCGATTCGTCGATGGAGTGATCAAGGGCGAGAAGGTTGGCGGCGCATGCGATGGCGACACCGCCAGCAACGCTACGCGGGTCTTGGTGCGTTAGGCGTGAGATGTCCGCAACGGTCGAGATCAACGCAGGATGATCCTTGCCGAACCAGAGTCCAAGCGCGGCAGTCCGCATCGCCGTCCCGTTTCCGGCTTGGCCGATCGGTGCGCCCATGTTGCGATGGTCACCGGATGCGAGATATCGTTCGGCGGCTTGAGTGCAGGCTCCACCAGGTCCAATCACACCGTGGTGTCG
>JBCBLJ010000732.1:0-4264 GCA_038520195.1 Planctomycetota bacterium | reverse complement strand
GATCCGATGAACCTGACGGACTGTTTGGCCTCTCGACGGATTCCTAAACGTGTTGGCCATCGCGTGAGTGCATAAGGTGTCATGGGGACACGCCTTTGTGAGCAATCTGGTCACTCTTGTGCCCCGACCGAATTTCCAATCGGCGTCGCTCGAAACCATTACCGTTGTTTCCCCGTTCTGGCACGGCCCGATGGGAGTTCTCTTCGCTCGTCCTGCAATTCCAACGTTCCGATACGAACTCCCGCAGTCTCAGTTCAAACGTGAAATGAGTTGCATCGTGGAAACTATTCATCGCCCGTGCGAAATCGATACCAAAACGCACCGTCATTCAGCGGGCCGGCTGGTTTTCCGTCGATGCGGATCCAACCAGGATCGGCGAGGGCGAAGTAGGTCGTGTTCGGCTTCAGCGGAGGGATGTCGGCAAAAGTCACCCGCCGCTTGCCTTGGGCGGCGTGCCCCTGTTCGGGATCCGCCTGCCAAACAGGAGTGTCGACGTCGGCCACGTCATACAGCCGGATCGTCTTCCCGCGAGTGTTTGCAAAGCTGATCGGGGCGCTGAAGACGAATGTCAATGCCGTGCTCGTAGGGACATTCATGGAGGACATTGGCGGTTCCGCCCGAACGTAACGAGGCATCACCATTCGCATGCGATGAAAGCCCCAGCCTTCCTGGTACGGTTTCAGCGGCGCACGCCATGATGCAGGCATCGAAGTCTGCTCCGCGAATCGGAACCAGGCGTCACTGAGCTCCGCTAGCTTTGCGGGCTCCTTGGACGCAACGTCGTACGCTTCGGCGGGGTCGGCCGTGATGTTGTAGAGTCGCCACGGTCCATCGCTGATGCTGGAGATCTTCCAATCGCCTTTGACAAACCCTTTACCGGTTTGGTTGAACGCCCAAAAGATCTCATCGTGGATCGCCAAATGTGGCAGTTTTGGGTCCAACCACAGCGGTAGCATCGAATGACCGTACAAGGGTTCCAATTCACGATCGCCATCGGTTTTTGGGTAACGCGCGCCGGCCAGTTCCAAAAGCGTCGGGTAAACGTCCGTCACATGGGTGCGCTGTCGACGAATGGTTCCCGCTTGGCGATTCAGCCTCGCGGGCCAGCGGACGATCAGCGGAACCGAAACACCGCCTTCTTGAGCGCAAGACTTGTACCAACGGAAAGGCGTGTTTTTAAGATGCGACCATCCATTGGATGCGAACGGTTGGCTGTGCTTTTCCCATGGAATCTGCTGGCCAAACGTCCGGATGTCGCCGTTGCTATAGGCGCCACCGTTGTCGCCCAAGAAGATCACCAAGGTATTCTCGGACAGCTTCTTTTCGTCGAGGTACTGTAACAAACGCCCAACATTCCAATCCAAGCGGTCCAGCATGCCGGCGTACGCGGCCATTCGATGTGCTTCCTGCCGTTGGATTTTGGGCGGCAATTCCTCCCAGCGCCGGACTTCGGCATCAGGCTTCGACATCACGTAGCGATCATCCACCAGTCCGATCGCTTTCAGTTTCTCAAAGCGCTTGCGCCGCAGCGACGCCCATCCTGCCGCATACCTTTCAAAGTACTTTTCAACGTTCTCGCGTGGCGCGTGTAGTGGAGTATGCGGAGCATTGAAGGCAACGTATGTAAAGAACGGTTCTCCAGCGGCAACAGAAGCTTCGATTTGCGCAATCGCATGATCCATAAACGCATCCGAGCTGTACCAGTCCTCGGCGACGGGCGAGGGTTGTTCCCGATCTCTTTGAATCGCTGGCTTGCCGTGTTCGACGCCCGTCCAACTGTTGATGGCTCCTCCAAGGAAACCGTAGAAGGAATCGAATCCTGCATCGAGCGGGTGACCGGGCTGGTGCCATTTTCCGGAAATCGATGTCGAATAGCCGGCCTCCGAAATCAATCGAGCGATGGGAAGCGAGCGGAGATAATTGTCCGATTGTGAATGCTCGTGTCCGGTCATCAGGCTCGTGCGAGTCACGACGCACATCGGGTTGACGTGGAATTCGCTGAATCGAATTCCTTCGTGAGCCAGTCGGTCGAGGTGGGGCGTATCGATTTCACCCCCATAGCACCCCAAGTCGGAATAGCCGAGATCGTCCGCGACGATCAGTACGATGTTCGGCCGGTCTTGCGCCGAAGCGAAGCTAAGTGCCGTGGCGAGCAGCGGAGAAAGAATCGACAACAGTCGCCGGGCATTCATTGGCTGGCCTCCGAAAGAAACTGTCGCCTCCGTTCATCCCATCGCTCCATTGTCGGCGCGATATCGATGGCGTCGGCGATCGCATGAATTCGTTCAGCCCGCGCCGAGATTTCAAGGAAGTTCGGCGGTTCGTTCGGTAAAGCACGGAAGTCGAAAACCATCACGCACAGCAGTGCCAATAGGACGCTCAGCGATTTGGCCCTGGGGCATGTGTTCCGCATGATTAGTTCTCGCCCTCGACGGAAATCACGACGCGGCGATAGTCGTACATCGGGACAATCTCGCTTTGGTCTCGAACGGTGAGAATGAGATGAATTTGGGAGCCCGGTGGATCGTCCGGCATCGTGAGCGTCGTCGAGAGGCCGGAGTTGTCGGAGAGTTCGATTTGTTTGCGAGCCGTCCCTGCTTCATCGTAGATCCACCACCGGAACTCCAGTTCATCTCCGTCGGGATCGCTCGAGGCTGCCGCGTCGAAAGTCAGCGACT
This sequence comes from Planctomycetota bacterium, assembly GCA_038520195.1. Lineage (GTDB taxonomy): Bacteria > Planctomycetota > Planctomycetia > Pirellulales > Pirellulaceae > Stieleria. The sequence goes on along the minus strand of JBCBLJ010000732.1, from coordinate 1,586 downwards.
GACCGGGCTTGGCTTTCCGTCGCAAAATCTCGTTTGTTGTATCGCCGTTGACCGCGGCAACTGGATTGTGATTCGCCTCTTCATAGCCGTTGACGCACCAGTCCATTCTTCCGCGAAAGTCGTTGAACATTGCGCGCCGAAATCGCCAAACCGGGACGTAGCGACCACGGAAAGTATCATCATGGATGGGATCGGTCCACGACTCTGGCTCCGAGTCCGCCTCGTACATTTGAAAGTCGTCGTAGCTCTCCTCGTCTTTGCGAATGTCGCTGTGACGAGAGTAAACGTTCTTGTGCCGCGTTCTCGAGAACCGACCGCTCCATCCGCCCCAATGCAGTCGGCCCGGATCGGTCAACCCATGATTCACCAAGCCCATCCAGGGGATCGTTCCGCCGCCTTCAATAAAATGTAGTCGCTCGCGCATGATGCGCGGCGGAAAACGAGCTCCCAACTCGCCGTGGTCCATCATGACGTGTTGCTCCGCCCATTGATTCTGTCCGATCACCGATCGTTCGAAAGGCTCCCAGGTATAGGGACCCTGAGCCGTATGGTTTTTGCCGCCGGGGCCGCCGTAGGCATAGGTCTGGTGATTGCTGCGGTGCCACCTAATACCCGGGTACTTTGCGGCGATCCACGCTCCCGAGTTGTCCTGCGCGCCATTCTCAAACACGATGATGTTGGAACAGAGTCGCCGCATTTCGTCTTCCGTTCGTGATCGATCGAGGTCGACCAGTGCTTGCGCAAGCGTGTTCGTTCCGGCGTTGCCAACGATGTAGAGGTCTCTCGGGTCGTCCTTTAGGATCGACGCCTCGATCAGCTTTGAAGCTTCGTTGGACCGTCCCACCTCGACAGCTTGAATCCCATACGCAGGGCTGCCTCCCTTGATGATGCTTCGCAGATATTCAGGGCCAGGCCAGTCGGCGGCATGCAGCCGAAGCTTGTCGACGACCTGTTCATAGCCATCCACCAAATGATGAAACAACTCTGGATGGACTTGCGTGCGACCGTCGGTGCGGTCGGCATGCAAGTACTTGCCGGAACAGGCAATGAGTCCCTCCAGATCGACACGATTGGAGTACATCAGCAAATGCATCATCTGTTGCATTTCATCGGGCTCGTTGCCCATATCCGCCATCACGATTAATCGCGATTTTTGGTGGACGCCGTTTTCTGGGGATTCGATGACTTTGCTTGTCGTCTCGAACAATTCCAAGAGTAGGTCGGCAACCACCTGATGCCCCTTTCGATTGGGGTGGTTCGGTTGCGAAAGGTAGTCCTTCACACTCTCACCATGCGCAGCGAGTGTCGCGAACGCTTGGTAAGAGTCGACCACAGGGACGCCAAATCTTTGGCCGAGCTTTCGCACCGCCGCGGCATGGGCAGCCAGCTTCGCGTTGGGGTCGAGTATGTTCTCGTGTGAATCCGGTGTCGGAGTCAGAAGAACGACTTTGACGTTGTTCGCTTGTGCTTGCTGGATCATTTCAATCCAGTTTTGAGTCGCCGCTTCGACCCCGATGACGCGATCGTTCAGGCAATAGTCGATGAACACGACGTCGGGTTTCATCGTCAGCACGTCATCGGCGAAG
>JBCBLJ010000023.1:0-24832 GCA_038520195.1 Planctomycetota bacterium | reverse complement strand
GGCCAGCAACATGACTTGGAATGGATGCGAGCCTCTCGTTCATTTGGTTGACGGCATTTACCCAAAGAAGATAACAGTGCCTAAAGATGAGCTATTGGTGCGTCAGTCGATAGTGAGGGAGCGTTACAACTCTGATCTTACCCATCAACTATCGACTGACGCACCAATAGCTCATCTTTAGGCACTGTTATCTTCTTTGGGTAAATGCCGTCAACCAAATGAACGAGAGGCTCGCATCCATTCCAAGTCATGTTGCTGGCCCATTGCAACGCCTCCTCGACAGTGGTGAGCAAAGCGCCATTCCAACATGTTCGTATTGGCGTCGGTGCCTGGCGGGAACCGGGACGGCATAAAGACGGTTCTCAAGATCCAGTTCCCGCCGCCAATCAAGTAGACGCCGATAACTAGGAACGGGATGCCGCCCGCCGCCCATCCCGCAGAATGAGGGTCGATTCCGATAGGGTACCCCGCGGCGGCATACGCTCGCGCCTGAACAAGCCCCTGAACCAATCCACCAAGTATTGCCCCGAGTCCATTCACGATGAGCATCACTCCAAGGAGACGCAGTCCAAGCTGTGCAAAAGGCAACAGCGAACGCGAGGTCGTCGCGTGGCCATTGTCCGGCTCGGAGGCGGCGTGATCTGAAGACGGAGGTTGATAGGGAGAGTTATTCGAGTTGCTCAAAACCGAAGTCGTCAATTGAATTGTGAGGACGGCTGCTGCAACGGATGCGATCCGTCGCGGAGTGGAATTGCTCGCATGCATCGTGCGTGACGTCGGCTGTGAAGTTCATCAGCCCATTTTAGTGTGGCAAACCAAGCTCTGCGCACGAGTCACTGAGCAGCATTTTTGCAAACCGGCAATTGAAGACACCGCAATCATTCGGTTTCTCACTCAACGTGACGCCGACCAATTGGTGAGCCGCTTTTTATTAAACCCGGCCAGCTTGGAAGATGCCAGCGCATGCCGCGAGGTTCGTCGATTTTGATCACTCAAATTCGAACAGGTTCGCGGGCAATTGGTCCGGCCAATCACCTTGGAGTTGGATATTCCTCACTCGTGCGTCGGATTGATCACGGTAGTGGAAGAGCCCAAAGACCATGTCCCCCAACCTCGACTGCGGTTTCTGCTCAAAGATGGTTTCCTGGTTGAGCTTGATCGCGACCTGGTCACCGCGCCGGGTCACTTCGACCGTATTCCACTGCCCTGAGTTCAATGGAAGTGCTTGTGGTTCGGTCTCGGTCGGCAATGGGATCTCATACCCCTGAGGAATTTTCCACGATGTGTTCGCGGCGTTCATCCAGTGCAAATGCAATCCGTTTGGCCGCAGCACGTAGGCGATACGACCGATGGTGGGATGGACCACCGTCTTGCCTTCTTCGTAGAAGAACTCGTAGCTCAGCACGTCACCGTCGCAAAGCGGACGTTGGTATCGGATGCAGCTTTGCTTTTGAAACCCATTGTCCGCGCCGCCGGAAACGAGTTCGTTTTCCGCGTTCACGGTCCAAGACAGTTTGTCGTTGGCATTGCGTTTGAGATTGGAACCGTAGAACCGCGGTTTGATCGCCTCCTTCTCGCGATGCTCTTGCGAATAGCTGATCGCCGGGAGCGGATTGCCGAGATACTGTCCCGACCAACCGCGCAGGCCATCGCTCGGAATCAAGTCGAGCTGCTTCGGTACCTCCGGCGCGCCCTCAATCTTAATGCCGCGAGTGTTCGTTGATTTGAAACCTTCGGCGTGGACCGCGAACCACGGCGCGTCGTCGCTGCGTTTTTCACGATAAACCAGAGTGCCGTTCACATAGAAACTAAGCCACTCATCGTCTAGCTCATACTTGCAGTGGTTCCAATCCTTCTTTAACGACTTCGAGTAGAGTCGGCCGTTACGGGTGGAACTTTGGGACTTCAGGTACAGAAAGTTGCCGGTTCCGATGGGCGTGATCCGGAGATCGCTGAAGACCATGTCGGCCTCGTTCCAATCGCCATCGGCGTTTTCCCATTCCACCGTGAAGTTGCCCTTGAGGGGATACTTCAGCCACAGCGAGTCTTGGCCGAAGCCGCAGATGTGCCGGACGACGCCTTGCCCATCCGCGACCCAAACCGGCTTGATTTTGCCTTCGTGAAAATCCTTCGCACTCGATAGCGTCGCACGCTCCCAGTGCTTCAGCCCATCGGCGTTTCGCAGCTCCGACGTTTCCGCCCAGCCCATTTTGTGCTGATAGCCCGCGACCCACGGATTGAGGTAGGACCGCGAGACGCGGTTGCCGTGCGCCAAGGTAGCACCGACGACCTTCGAGGCGAAACTCTGATACTCCTCTCGGCCGGCGAGTAACGAAGCCAGCTGCAACTCCGCCAGCGGCGCGGCGGACTTGGTTTTTCCGTCGCTCGGTTGAATCGAATCGATGTAGTCTTCGATCTCATCAATCCAATCCTTCTCGATCGGCTCCTCGAGCAAGGCATGCACGATGGCGGACGCCGTGATCGAACCGGCGCGGTCCCGCGATCGAGCCGATTCAAGGCGTTTGAGAAGGTCGTCCTTTTGTCCCGTCTCGGCGGCCAATTGGGCCAACAGCGAGAAGCTCGTTGCGATCGGCAAGCTGGGATCCTTCACTTCAGGGAACGGCGGATAGTCGCCACCGACCGAAGGTGGAATCCATTCCGGTAGCGGCTGTCGCCTCACAAACACACGGACACCTGCCAGAGCGCCATCGCCCTGGAAGGTGACGTCGGCAAGTTTTTGATAGGCGGATTGAGGATCCTTCATTCCACGGAAGGATTCCAGTGCCCACGATCCGACCCAATCGTTGTTGCGATCGAAGCCCTGGTCGAAGACCTCCTGCCGCATCGCGAGGTAGTTCATTGCCTCGACCGTTCGGCCTTTTTGCAGCAACGGCTTTGCGACCTCTTCGAGTTGAGGAAGACGGCGTGTGAAGCGATAGTCCCCGCTGTATCGATCGTTTTCATGAGCGGAGAGTTCGAGATAGTCGGTGATCGCCTTTCCGACTAATGCTTGGTCCATGTCATTGGCCATCCCGACTTTAGCCAGCTCAAGTGAAAAACGGTCGAAGGGTTCGACATTTTCATAGCGCCCGCTGGGACGGTTTTGATCCACCAGTGCAAGCCCGAGTTTGGTTGCTGGAACTCGACAGTGGGAATCGCCCAGAGCGAGGAGAATCGACTGCAACGCAAGTTCCTTCGGAACGCTCCGAAGGACGAGTGGATCGATCGCTTTGTAACGTTCCGCGGCTTCCTCGCCACGCTCGCCTCGGAGCAACGCGATACCACACATCAACTGTGATGCGACATCATCCTTTTCGAGCCGAGAGACGAGGTCGTCTGTCCGTTTTGACCAGTGGGCGCGCTTCGCCAAACGATCAAAGACACTGTCGATCTGCATTCGGTTGTTCTTCATTTCAACCGGCGTACAAAGGGCACGTGATTGGCCGCCGGCGCCGAGCGTCAGTGCAATGAGCGGTTCATAGACCGGTTGGGTGTAGATCTTTGCCTTCCGCCAAGCCGCATCCAGCTCGAAGACCCACTTGGCTAATCGCACCGCTTCCGGGTCCAAGTCTTCTTGTTGGTTCGAGGACGAAGCGACGCTTGAGCTTGCTTGCGCGCCGCTCAGTAGCTGGCCCAACGAACTCGCAGAAGGTTGCTGCGTCGCTTCGACGATCCGATTCTTCGGGGCCTCAACGGCGACTTGGAATGCCTTGGTAGACAATTCCTTGAGGCCCGATTGTGCGGCAGCTTGGGAGAGGTCGAACAAAATCCACCGGTTCGCTTTCGTCTCGATGGCCTTCGCCCACGCTTTCTTTTTCTCCGCTTCGTCCTGAACTCGCTTTCCAAGGCCGGCAAAGAAATAGGACTTTTCGAGCGTTCCGATCGACTCGCTGTTCATCACATCGACGGAGCGGACCAACTCGGCGTTTTGCTCCGCGTCGTCACCGTTCGTGGATCGATGTAGCGTCAACAATGCGAGCACAAATGCCTGTCCGCGCAACTTTGGATTCGCTACTTCGGCACCCTCGCTATCCTCCTCCTTCCATCGCTTGACCAACATGCGAAGGGGCTCGGCATCGTCAGCGACATTGCTGGTGATGGCGTGCGCGAAGGCCACGCTGTCATCATGCGGGCGAGCTTGCATTTGATCCGCAAGCTCGGCGATCAGTTTGGAAACGGCGTCGCCCTCTTCTTCGCCGCGGGCTTTTTCGACCAACTCCACCCACAATGAACTGATCCCCGCGCCGGTAAACGGACGCTCCGGGAAATTGAACCCGAGGTCGATGGCGTTGGGTTTCTTGGTGGAGAATACGATCATGGACCGCGCTGTCGCGAGCCCGCCCAACTTCTGGACCGCCTTAAGAAGCTCTGTTTCTTTTCTGGCGAACTGTTCGTCATAGCCTCGGTTGTATCGTCCCGCGGTGACAAACAGCGATCGATCGAATTCACGAACAAGCTTGAACGCATCGGCCGGGTAATCGATCTCTGCCAGGAAATCGACCAAGCTAAGCGTGGTGCGGATTTGCCGATAGGCATTGTAGTCCGCTCGGCTGGAGTTCTGGGGCGTTCCCTTCTCGATCGCTTCAAGAACCATCTGGCGGGCGCGCTCTTTGTTGCCCAAGTCCGCCATGAATTGGCTGACACGTCCTTCGAGCGTGTACTTGAATTCGCTGCCGCTATTTCGAGACGTCGTGTTCGTCAGGGCGTAATCGTACAGCTTCGTCGCCAATGGCTGCATCGGCTTGTGCGAGTCGATCAAGCTTCCCACCAACCATACGCATTCGTAGGTCGGTCGTGGAAGACTCTCTTCGGACAGCAAGGGTTCGAGCAACTCGATCGCCTCGTCATACTCCTTCCGTTCGGTCAGCATCAATGCGAGCCACGTCTTTCCCTCGATCCAATCTTCCTTTTCGGCGAGCTTCTCTCGGAGCATTTCCTCCACCATCTTGATGTTCGCTTCGTCTTGTGCGACGTGCCGGACAAAGTAGGTGGTGACGTTGTTCTTGCGTCCATCGGAAGACGTCGAATAGCCGGTGAAGAGGGTCTGCCAGGGAGTACCCTTTTCGGAGGCTTTGATCAAGTATTGGGCGGTTTTCTTGACCACTTTCGCGTCCGTCAAGAGCGTCCGCGCGGAGCCCATGATGTTGCTCATCGAATACATCGAGTTCGTCGTCGTCGACGGGAGCTCCAACATTCCCTCGTAGAGTTCCCGTGCCTTTTCGACGTTCTGATCCTGACGGATCAAAGACTCACAAACTTCGGCGACACGATGGTCGGTGAATTTGCGCAGCCCCACTTCAAGCATCAAATCGGCAAGGTCGCCGAGTCTCTTTCGTTCCTCGAACGGACGCTTGATCTCGTAGAACTTCTGGCTGAAAGTGCTTTGCTTTCGCCGCAGGAACTTCAAATAGGCCTCACAAGCCGCGTCCATCTTTCCCGCTTTGACGAATTGTTCGGCGGTCGCTTCCAGGGCGCGTGTGCCGTTGACGTCTTTCAATTCGGTCCCGCCAAGCAGTTCGGCGGACTTCGCGGTTTGGCCAGCCGCCAAATACATTTCAGAGAGTTCCGAGCGAATCTTTTGGCTCTTGGGGGCGTTCTTGAGCCGCTCCTCAGTGGCCTTGATAAGTGACGTCAGCCGTCCGGCACTTGCGAGCGCCTGAAGCGCGTTTCGGCGTCTAACATCGTCCGCAGTTTGGTAGTTGGAGGAAGAAGATCGCCGACGCTTGGGAGCACTGCGGCGCAGCAACGCCATCGCGACTTCGGCAGCCTGTTCCTTCTCGCCCTGGGCGCTGAAGTACGTCATCAACGATTGCATCTGTTGCGTGGTGCGGCCACCGCGAGTTTGCATCCGGCGAACCAAGTCCGAAGCCAACTGATGCATCTCGAGTTTTCGCATCAACTTGGCCAATTCGATTTGGGCGGACGTGTTCAGCCGCACGCCGAACAGACGTCTCGCTGCGAGTGTTGCTCGTTCCACGTCGCCGATTTGGGCGGCCAATCGTGCGGCGGCGAATTCGCGCAGCGCCATCGTTCGTTGATCGTAAACGCTCAACGAATCGATCGCCTCCAACGCTTCACGTTTTCGATCCTGACGGAGCAGTAGGTCGGCAGACATCAGTCGAAGCTCCGGCTCCATGGGCGGAAAGTCGGCACGAGCGCGCTGTGCGGCTTCGGCAAGTGTGTCGATGGCGTCCTCCGTGCGTCCTTCCCACTGATAGATGGTGGCCAAAAACATCTGTCGCCAAATCGTCTGTCGGGACTCCTCCCCCGACGCGATTTGATTGTTCAGGTGATCGATCCACTCCTGCGAATGATCGCGCAGCCGGTTCCAAGCGTTTTGTTGGGCTTGGACGACCTGATCGTTCGGGCCGAGTCCTTTTGGTGGAAACTCGATGTTGACTTGTTGGTAAGAGTTTCCAACCATTTGATAGGTGTTCCGCGAGCCGCCGACGCCTGTCAGTTGCACGGCGCGCCGAGTCGCCGACGACTGAGCCTCCGCTTTCATCACGAGATCGGTGAGGCGGATTACCCGCTTTCGATACTCCGCGTCGGTGGGACCCGGGGATAAGCCGTCGGTCACGCGTTTCTCTTGGGTGAATTGCGACAGTAGATAGACCGGACGGAAGGCGTAGTTTTGCTTGGCGGCATCGGACTGCTTAAGGGCCCGCTCGACCAAGGGCCAAAGCTCATCGTCGGTGTAGTAGAGGGTCGCCTGTTGGATGGCACCCGCCAGCGCCGCGACGTTGGCGCCGTCCTCCAACGCGGTGGCGATGCCCTCCTTGAGATACTGGTCGGCTTGTTCCTTTTCGCCACGGATCCGAAGCTCGGCCGCGTAGAACTGTGACCACACCAACCGCTCCTCGTCTGATTCGCTTTTGTCGCTCGCATTGGCCGTTTTACTCTTCAACCAGGTGAACCACTCTTCATCCATCGGTTGAACGTCAATGTCGTCCCGTTGCGCATAGTTCTGGCGATACGAGAGCATCTGGGTCAGCGGTGTCGCGGCCATCTTTTCGTCGAGCTGAGCCATTCTGCGAAGGCTGTTCCAGGTCTTAGGGTTGCGGTAGTCGCTGCCTTGGGAAGTCTGTCCGACCGACCCCGCCATGGCTTCGACTTCATACCATCGCCAGGCGTCATCCGGCGTCGCGTCGTCTGCCATCGCCGCCTTTTCCGCCTCGGCAACGAACTCCTGAAGGTCGCCGCCATCCTGCAACAAGACACGTTTGAGCTGGCAATAGAGCGCCATGGTCTTGGCGTGCCCAAAGTCCATCGGGGTTGGCAGTCTGCTTGACGAGGAATAGCCGTATCGCTGATCGACGAGTTGGTAAAACTCGTACATGTTTTGAATCCGAGAGAACCTGATGGCATACTTATTTGGTTGCGTCCCCGGTTGCGACGGATTCATGTTTCGGACGGTGCTGGTCGTCGCGGTGGGCTTCTCGGTGTCTTTGACATCCAGCGTTACCAATTGGTCGGCGGACTTGGCCGCCGCTTCCCACTGTTCATCGGTGGCTTGCAACACCATCAGCTGATGCAGGATTTGCCAGTCCGTTGGCGCACGTTCGAGAACCCGCTGCGCGAGTGTGATGGCGGTTTTCGTCTCGCCGGCGGCGAACAGGCGATTGATATTGCGTTTGACTTGCCCCGGGTCCGAGTCTTTTTCCGCCAGACGCATCCACATCGCCTGTGCCTCTTCCAATTCGCCGACCTCGAGAAGAAGGCCGGCTAGTCTCGCTTCGTTCTTGCGATCGGGCGCCAAGCGGCTGAGTTGTCGCTGTAGTCGAACGGCTTCCTCATACTCGCCCGTTTGCTCAGCGAGTGAAACCAATCGTTCGATCAGCATCGTGTCTCGGCCACCTTCGCGAAGCAAACTCTCGAGCGCTTGGCGAGCCAACCCCAGGTCGCCGACCTGTTCGTGAGCGGTTGAGACGAGGTCGATGGTTGATCGACGGTCACCCGCTTCACGGCCGCGAATTTCGAGGCGGGCGATCAACTGATCCAGCCGGTTGGTCCGCAAGTACAAGTCTGCCAACTGCGTGACGACACGACGTCGGTCGTCGATCTCGCGAGCCCCATCGAACATCTTCCAGTACAGTTCGATCGCCTGTTCCGTCTTGAAGTCCTCGGCGAGCTGTGTCGCCAATAATCGTTGTGCCTCGTCGTTACGCGGATTCGCTCGGGCGCAACGACGAAGTGTGTCGAGGCGTTCGTCGGTGCGGCCGATTTGGCCACAGAGGTTCGCGTAAAAGCGGTAGGCGTCGACGGTCCCGTTGGACGCCGCGAGCAACTGCTTTCCGACGGCGATCGCTTCATCGGTTTTCCCGATGCGGAGATAGAGCGAAGACAGTTTCTGAAGATGCCCGGCCTTGAAGCGTTGATCGGATTCCGCCAGTTGCGCTCGCTTTTCGATCGCGGGTTGCAATCGACCGGTGTCCTCATACATCTGCGCGGCGACGACCAAAGCTTCGATCGATTTGGGCGCGGCGACGAGTGCTTTTTCGATCGACTCCATTGCTTCGCGAGTTTGACCCTTGGCTTTGTATAAGATCGCAAGCCGCCGCCAGAGTTCATCATCGGAATCGTTCGACTGAATTTTGGTCTTGGCGACTTCGATTCGTTCATCGAGTCGCCCCGAGGTTTGATAGGTTTCGACCTCCGCGGCGAAAACGCGTTCACGTTCATCCAGGCTCTCGGTGACTTCCGCCGCCAACTGGATCTGTTTTAGCGAGTCGTCAAACTCTTCGGCATCGCGCAGCCACTTTGCGTATCGCAATCGTTCTTCGATGGTCGGATCCATTTCGCAGGCCTCCGCCATCGTCGCCAACCCCTCTTCGGCACGCTCGAATTGATGGAGGACCTCGGCGAGCCGGACCAAGTTGGCCCGGGTTCGCAGGTCGCCCTCGGCGAGAGAGCGCCAAACTTCGAAGGCCTCATCTTTGCGATCGAGTTCGTGCAGGTATTCGCCGAGATACTCCTTGTACTGCGGCGCTTGAGGACTCAGCGTGATCGCAACGCGATAGCGTTCGATGGCTTGATCCTGGAGGTCGGAGCCACGAAGTAGGTCTGCCACCTGGGACTGAATCACGGCGTCGTCCGATCTCGACTCCGCCAAACGCATCCAGACTTTTGCCGCCGCCTCTTTGCGCTTTTCTTTTGCAACCGACTGATCCTCGAGCAGTAGTTGCCCCCACCGAACCAGATGATCTGGGTTACCCGGCTGGAGATCGACCAAAGCTTGATACTGACCCGCCGCCTCGGCGTATTTTTGCTGGGCGACATAGGCGTTGATCAGCGCGACGCGAGGCTCACTCTCACTTGGAGCCAACGAGATCGCCTTTTCAAACCAGGTAATCGCCTCAGGACCTCGGCCTTGAACCGAGAGAGTCCGTGCCAAGCGGACCATCGCGTTGACGTCCTCAGGATTCTTTTGCAGCCACTGGTCGTAGTACTCAGCGAGGCCAGCGTAATCACCGTTTTCGAGAAAGGCTGTTTCGATGCGTCGTCGCGCTTCATCATGCAAGTAGCTGCCCGGACGCAGCTTCTTGAGCAGTGACTCCAGCGCCGTAATGGCCTCCTGCTTCGCGCCGGTGCGAATCCGAAGTTCTGCGGCGCGCAATGCGAAGACGATCTGATCATTCGGTGTCTTCGCGCTCTTGGCGAGCGAATCGAATCGTTCCAGCGCGCCGGCGGTATCGCCTTCCTCCATCATGACGCGGGCGATCCGCTGGCGGACCCCATCGTCTCCGGGGAAACTCTCTTCGAGTTTTTCCCAGATCGCGACGGCGTCCTCGGTACGGCCGTCACGCTGATAGAGTCTGCCGAGTTGACCGGCAATCCTGAGGAATTCCTGCCGTGGTGGCTTTCGGTCGAGTGCACGTTGCATTGCGGCCGCCGCGTCGTTGTTGCGTCCGACCAGAAGCAACGCCTGCCCGTGGTAATAGGCGGCTAACGGATTCTCGGCGAGTCGTTTCTCCGCTTGCCCAAGGGCCGTGATCGCCGCCGCGTCCTCTCCACGTTGCAATTGCAATAGACCGACAACCATCCAGTGCCGTCCGGATTCGTCTTCGTCCTCCGAAGACGTTGCCGTCTGACTCAAGGATTCGATCAGCTCGCCCAGGTTGCCTTTGCCGATGTGGTAACCGAAGACGCGGTCAAGCGAAGTGCCTGTGTTCGGTCGTCGAACCAACACTTGCAAAAAACGCTGCGCGGTGAGCTTCTCGCGTTTCTCTTCCTCCGACAAAGTCGGCTCTTCTTGCGCATCGGCATACCGCATCGTCGGGACGGCCAATACGAGCCAAAGCAGGCAGACGGACCACCACGTTCGGCACTTGAGTTCCTTCAAGGACTGCCTCATTGATCTCACCTTTCCCATCGGAGCGTGCGTCGTTCAAAAACAGACGATCAGAGGCAGTACAGGCTAACACACCGGACATGGGGTGGCGGCTCGATCGGCAAAGTCACCAGAGTTTTCTTGAGCGTCTCGCAGGACGACCACTCCGCGACTCGCTCGACAACAAAAAAACGCCCGTCGTTAAAGACGGGCGCTTTCGCGTGAACAAAAAGGACAGTGGGCGAAGGCTATTTCGCGAAGACCGGCTCGACGCCCATTTCCCGCAGCAACTCTCCGTGGCCTTCTACTTCGTCCAGCACCCAAAGCGGGTAGCGAACGTCCAGCAAGATACTGCGGACATTTTCATCAAAGACGTAGTCGCCGTAGAGCGAATCGGTATTGCCGTCAAACAACAGACCGATCAACTCGCCGCGGGCATTCAACGCCGCCGATCCGGAATTGCCGCCGGTCGTGTCGACGTTGGCGAGAAAGTTCAGCGGAAGGCTGCCGAAGAACTGGTCTCCGTAAGGGCCGAACCCCTTTTGCTTGGAGCGTTCATAGGCGGAGATCCAGCGTGGCGGAACTTCAAAGTCCCGTTTCCCGGGTTGATGCTCGTCCTCAATCAGCTGGCGAATGTTTGTAAATGCCGGAACGTGCTTCACTCCACCGTCGTCCGCCTTGTTGTAGCCCCCGACCTGGCCGAAGGTGATGCGCAGTGTCGAATTAGCGTCGGGCGCCATCACCTGACCACGACTCGACAAAAACTCTCGCATCATCTCGGTGTAAAGCGGCGCCACGAGCAAGGTTTCTCCGGACTGCGTCTTTCCATGTTCTTCGGACGCGAGCAGGTCCGGCTCGGCGAGAACCGCGAACTGAATCAGCGCGTCGTCGCTGGCGCTTAAGTCGGCGTAGGTGGCGGAATCAAACAACCGCAGGCGGTTTCCCATGTCCTCCAGTTGAGTCGACCCGAGAATCGACTCGACCTTCTCGCGGATCGCCTCTTCGGTCGTCGCTTTCCCGAGAAGCTTTTCAACGAAGGGCGGATTGGTGCCTTCGCAGTTAACGAGCTTCTTTAGGAAGTGGGTGCTTACCTCGATCGCGATTTCACGATCGTAGGTGCCCTGCATCTGACGCAACTCGTCACGCAAGTTTTCGTAGTCACGCTCTTGGTAGCCCGGAAGGCGTTCGGCATCGGGTTTCTGCTTTTCTTTAGCGACACGCACCAGCGTCATCGCGGAGCTTGCGATCCCATTGAAGTAACCGCTGAAGATCCGGCTCGTGAACGCACGCTTCTGCCAATTGGCCTGGTACTTGGCTTGGATCCGATCCATCGCGGCGAGCGTCGGTTCATACTTTTTGACGCGTGCCGCATCCGACTGAACCCAGCCGAGCAGATCTTTCTCGAGTTGCTCTTTCTTGCCCAGGTAATCGATGCTGTCGAGAATCTGCAACGCTTCTCGATTGTTCTTGAGATAGTTTTCGATGCCAAACAACGGCGGCTGGACCTTGGTCGCCAAGACCTCACTGCGCGACTCAAGCTCGCGGAAGACGGCGCGAATCTGATCGAGGTACTCGATGGTGAACGGCATCGACCGGCCGACGGTGTCGCGGGCTTCGGCGAACGTCGTGGCGCGGTTGGTTCGACCGGGGTAGCCCGCCACGAAAATCAGGTCGCCCGGTGAGAGTCCTTCGCCTTGGGCGACCGGGACGATGTTCTTTGGTTTGTAAGGGACGTTGTCCGTCGAATAACCGGCGCTCTCTCCGTCAGCGCCGGTGTACACGCGAAGGAAAGCAAAGTCGCCGACGTGCCTTGGGAACTCCCAATTGCGTTCATCGCCACCGAAGTATCCGACCGCCTTGGGCGGAGCATAGACAAGCCGAAGGTCTTTGAGCTGACGTTTGCGAATCAGGATGAACTGCTCGCCACGAAAGAAGCTCTTCACTTCGGCGCGAATGTTCGGATCGGTCTCCGCTTCCTTGAGGATTTGCTTTTGTCTCCGCTCCAGCTCCGCAAATCGCTTGAGTGGTTCGTCGATCGACTCAAGTCCATTCGTCATCCGCTCGGTGACGTCCTTTTGTTCGAACGTGATGAAGACCCGCGACTCCGGACCGGTGAATCGTTCGCCGCCTTCACGTGCGTCGAATCCGTCACGCATGTAATCGATGTCAGCCTGGATCGGCGGCAATCCCTTCGCGACGCGGGCTTCGTTCTGCTCCTTCAGCGCCGCCTTGTCCTGCTCGGTGATGTACGAGAGGTACGACTCGACGCAGTGATGATTGGTGATGATCAGTCCTTTCTTGGAGACAAACGACCCCGAACATCCACCCAGACTTACGATCGCTTCGAGCGTGCTGGAGGTTGGGTCGGCAAGCTCTTGAGGGTCGATTTCCAATCCCAAAGAACGAAGCTCGTCCTCAAGCAACGGGATCTGGCTCGGCAGCCACATTCCGCCGGTCGGCGGAAACAAATCCGGTTCCTCGGCCAAGACGTCCATCGGCATGATCAAAAAGCAAAAGGCGAGAACAAACCACGGCTTTGATTGCGACACGGCGAATGCCCTTTTTCTTCTGGTGGAGGCAGGTGCTTCATTGGGAAGCGAGCATAAGAAGGGTTCCGGTGACCGGGTCGAATCTCTTTTGAAATCCGCGGGTCGCCGTCGAGATTGGCGAGCGTGAGCCCGCTTCAGGCGTAGCGTAGACCAGGCCCATGTCGGCTTCCAGTGGACGCTGATGCCTCCCTCGAGAGTCGGATTAGGCGGGTTTTCCAAAATTCAACACGCATTGCTTGACACGCCAGCCGATACTCGCAATATTGTTGCGAACGATTCTCATTAGCATTTCAGATGCGAAGCCAGCCAGTGCGACGCCGCACGCCGCCCGCCACGCCAGTTGAGGACCGAGAGACACCCCGACCCTCTCAAAATCCAGGTGTGATGTGTCATGGAAAACCAAAGCGACCGACAGACACTCTCCGATGCCTACGAAGCATTTCGGCGAGAGAGACCGGACGAGGCAATCCGACTCCTGCTGCCGCTCTGTGAGCGCGATGACGCATTTTCGGCGGTGCGCAGCGAGGCGATGCAGCTTTATGGCATTGTCCTGCACGACCGCGGGGAAATCGAACAGGCGGCCGCAACCATCGAAAAAGCCGAGCAGATGTCGCCGCTTAACGCGGTCACCCGAATCGCATTGGCATCGGCCTACGCGTCTCTCGGTCGGGTCGGCCAGGCTCGCGACCTCTACCTCAGAATGGCGATCAAGCGAGACCTACCATCGCGGTTGATGCTTGAGATCGCCGCCGGATTGGAGGCGGTGGGCGCTCCTCAGTCGGCCGTTCAGGTTTGCCAGTGGGTCATCGATGCCGAGCCGTCGAATCCGCAAGCTCACTACGACATGGGCTTTTACTCGGCCCGTGCCGGTCAACCGCTGTACCTGAGTGAGGCGATGACGCACCGCGCGATTCAACTTGATCCAAAGAATATTTCGTTTCGCGTTGGGCTTGCTTCGTTGTTGATTCAACTCGATCGCGAAGACGAAGCGATCGCGGCCCTGAACGAGATTGGTTCCGAAGAGCTCCGACACGTCACGTGCGAAGACACACTGCATCGCATCGCATCGGTGCTCGAACGACATCGGCGAGTGGGGCTCGCGAGAGTCTTCCGGGTCCAGGCGTCCAGTCTGTCCGGCAGCAATGCGTTGGCCGCGGGAGGCTTGTCATGAGTGGTAGCACTCTGTTGCTCTTCCATGTCGTTGTCATCGGACTCTCGATACTGACTCCGATCTCAATGGCTGCCGCGATCCGTTGGGTCGCGCCGACACGTCTGGTTCGACCTGACGTCTTTGGGGACACCGGTGTTTCGCGGTTCTTTGACGGCGAATCGATCCTTGAGCTACCGGGTCGCACTCAACCCAGAAAGCAAATGCACCGAGTTCAGATTTACACTTCAACCGAAACCCGCTTGCCAGCATCGGAGTCATGAAACGGAAACTCAACGATCTCGAAATTGCGCGCATGGAATACGCAGCGAAGCATCTGAGCCGCACGATTCAGTTCGCGGAATATTGGCTAATTCGGAACCCCGAGGATGGAGAAGGTTGGGAGGTTTTGGGACTCGCACACCTTCGGCTAGGCGAACTGGAGGACGGAATCGATGCCGTCGAACGTGCGAGCCTGTTCAGGCCGTTGAGCACCGAAGCGAACATTGCGTTGGCGATCAGTTACGGGTGCATGGGCAAGATTGCGCTTTCAAAAGACTTGCTTATGATGGCCGCGACCTCAGGCCGACTCGATGAGAAGGAACTGATGGTCGTCGCGGCCGGACTCGAGGCGATCGAGGAACCGACGCTCGCGATGGAAGCCTGCCGACAAGCCGGTGTGCTTTCACCGGAATCGGCGGAGGTTCACTACCAAATGGGATACTACGCATCACGATGCGACTATCCGTCGTCCGTCGTCGAGGCCCTGATCCGACACGCCATTCACCTGGAACCGACCAACCTGCACTATCGAGTCGGCTTGGCTTCGCTCTTGCTGCGGCTTGATCGAAAGTCGGAGGCGCTGAGGATCGTGAGGCCGTTGATCCCGACTCAGCTGAATCAAGTGAGTTGCCAGTGTTGCCTCAAACGGATCGCCAACCTGTTCTTCGATTGCGAAGAGTATGAGATCGCACATCGAGTGGCGGAGCGGCTTGCTGAACTCGACGCCTCCACGCCAGCAAGCGTCAAGGGGGCTTGATGATGACCGAGGAAAAGGAAGCGGAGGCTGGAGCGGACCGCGCTGCATCGCGCGTGCCCGCCGAACCGACAAAGGTCATCGACTTTCAAAGCATCGCCAATGGTTCGACGACGGTCCTGATACGCCTCGACGACACGCTCTACACACTTCGCCGAACCAAGAACAACCGTCTGATACTCCAGAAATGATCCCGATCATGAACAACCGGATTTGATGCGAGCGCCCGTGCGTGGTGGCGGTCGCCTTTCGCATCGTGCGGCCGCCATCGCGCACATTGATCTTCAAGCGTCACCGTTTCGGTGGGCGAAGCGTCTCGTCGCGGAAGGTGGTGTCCATCAATCGTTCGATAACACCGCGCAACTGTGGATTCCCGGTATTCTGATCGCGAAGCTTTGTCAGTTCCTGTTGAAGTAGAGCAGTCGCATCCAAGGGACGGGCGTTGCGTTGCCCCGCACCCATGTGCTGTTCGTACGCTTCAAAGGCCTCGGGAAACCTCTTTTTCAACTTGGAAACATCCTTCGTGCGGACGCGTCTTCCGTTCACCGAAACCGTGATCCCGGAAGGGTTCTCGGTGATCGAGATTCTCTTCCCGTTCTCCACCACCGAGACGCTTCGGTTTTGAGTCGAGCTTGTTTGAAACTGGCCCGGAAAGCCCGACTGGCCGCTGCCCGCGTTAGCATTAGCCGATCCACTTGCAAACGCACGCGCCGAGACTCTCGTCCCCTTGAGCCCATCGTCGTACAAGCGATAGGCATCGGGATACCTTTTCTTCAGCTCGTTGGCATCGGTCGCTCGCACCGTCTGCCCATCGACGGAGACAGTGATCCCCGCCGCCGTCTCTGCCACGGAGACTCGCTTGCCATTCTTCATGAATGTGGCACTTCGACTGCCCGATGCACTCGTGAATGAACGCTGCTGCGACTGCGCTCCCGTGGGAGGGTAATTTCCCTTGTATGCCCCATCACCCTGACCATCGGTGACGGTCGCCGATGCGAATCCTTTTACGACACCAAAACCAGTTGGCCCTTGGAAGCTTTGATTGGGGACGAGCTGGTTGGGGAAGACCTGGGCAACGGCAAACTCGGACAGGCAAAGGCAGCCAGCCACCGCAAACATCACTCGTGCACCACTGGCATCCATTTTCATTTTCGTTTCCTCAGATGAGGTGGGAACACAATCTCGCACATAGGGGATATGCCGAAGCCGTGACTTCGTCACTCAAATTCGTCGAAGTTTTTTCCATTGACCTGTTCCATCTGCAGCAGCATCCCTTCCAAAACTTGCTGCATCTGCGGGTTTCCCTGGTGAATTCCCTGCATGGCACGCAGTTGTTCGATCAGCATCTGGTGAGCCGTGTCAGTGGCGGAACCACTCAGGATGCCGCTTCCGCTACTGCTTTCTACCGATGTGCTGGTGCTATTTCCGGTCGTTTCGACCATCACTTGCCAATGCTGATGAAACTGAGACGGATTCTGTGGGATCGAGGAATGGAGACGGCTGAGGAAATCAACAAATTCCCGGCGAGTCGTAAACTCCATGGTTTCCCCGTCGGCATGGATGGTCCCATAAAACTGACCTTGAGCACCGCTGGCTGTTGTGGTGACGGAGCGAATGTCATCGGTGAGTTTGGATGTCGTTGCTGACGCACGGTTCAATCCAGCCGCCGTCAGCTTGATCGGGTCCTTCGGATTTCGACGCGTCGGATGTGCCTCAAACGTGACCGTGCCCGACCGAACTCGCGTATTCGTTTTTCCGGTTTCATCAACCGCAACATCGAACTTCGTGCCATAGTCGACGATACGGGCAATGGGTGTCTCCACCGTAAACCCCACGGCGGCGGGTGGAACACTGATTCTCACCGAACCGGACTCGATGAACATGTTGCCCAGCGATTGAAGCTCAATCACCGCTGGAGCCGACAACTGAGCGATCGTGCCATTGTTGAAATGGACTTCACCCGACCCCGAAGAGACGCGGAGGCGACGACGGCCCTCATCCAATAGTTCCCACGTCAGGTTTTCTGCATGAGTGATCTTCGCAAAGCCGAAGTCCGCTCGGTTTGGCCCCTTCAACGAATACCAGGTGATCGCAGTGCCGATCAAAACGATCGCCGCGGCGCAGAGGCCCGCTCGAACGGAAAACAACTTGTATGAACGTGGCCGATCCTGTTCAACGATTCGAACGACCGGGGGACCGTCGTCACGATGCCGCGAGGCAACGGCCCGCCCAACGGTCTCGAGGATGAACGTCTCCGACGACTCCTCGTCGTTGAGTCGGGCTAAGCAACGGAGTTGATTTTCAATTGCCTCTTCAAGGAGCATCTCCCGGCGCTCGTCCGGATGATCGTTTAGCCATCGCAACAGCTGGCTCGCTTCCTCGTTCGAAAGCGGATCACCGGCGATGTACCGCGACTGCAGCTTGGTGAGTGGGTCGGCGCTCATGCTTCGGGCATCCTCGTCATTGGAGCTGCCCTCGAATGCACTTGGCCAGTGCCTTGCGGATCCGCATCAGCATCATCCGCAAGGAACCGCCGGTTCGATTCGATTCGGTTGCGATCGATTCAAGCGACCTGCCGCGAAAGTAGTGTGTCTCGACAAGCCGCCTGCTCTCGGGGGCAAGTCGGTTGAGACACGCTTTCAGCGCGGCGTGGTCATTCGTGTCGGCGAACAACTCTCCTTCCAACTGCTGAGCTTTCCAGGCGTGGACCTGACGCTCAAGAAGATTCGCTTCATGGTTCCGGCGTCGTGCCTCTGACCGAAGGTGGAGCCGGACTTTGTTCTTCGCAATGCCGATCAGCCACGACTCCAGCGACCTCTGATCATCAAATCGGTCGAGACTATTGTACGCCGCCACGAAGACATCTTGGGCAATGTCATCCACCGCAGCGGGGCACTGAATCCACTTGGAGACCATCATTCGAACAGCACCTTGATGGCGGCGCACGATCTCCTCAAACGCAATTGGCGAGCCGCCAAGCGTCGCGCGGATTCCTTCGGGGTGGTGCACCTGTTCGATTGATTCCAACATGCGATAGTTCTATCGCGATTTTGCCGACCGCAAGCAACCGTCACTCTTTTTATGACACGAACTCACAAAAAACGCGACGGAAAGTTAGACAAATCTCATCCGGTCCGCGCATCGGAAGCCTGAGCTTCTGCGCCGATTGACGTGTTTGCTTTTCGCGCCGAAAAGGCTTGGAAGCCGCCGGCGCATGAAACTCAGCTGTCGATGCGTTGAAGCCTTCTCATCTATTGAACGGTCAAATGAGTGTTCGCCGTGTGACTCTTCGGTTTCTCTCGGGCTTGAAGGCCGTTTTGATTGTGGCGGTAGCCGCGCTGACTGCAGGGTGGGTGCGTGCGGACGATGCGAATCGCGACGTCGCCGATGAAAAAGCGAAGTCGATCGCTGTCGCGATGCAGTCGTCTTTGGGAAGTCTGCCAAGGATCTACGAATCGGTCAGCAAGTCAATCGTTCGAGTTCAACGGACGGGGACGCTCAACAAGACCGGCGTCATCGTGTCTCCAGAGGGACACATTCTCGTGGGTGACGGATTCGGATCGGATGATGTTTCGATTTGGGGAGAAACCGAGATGACGGTCCATTTGAGCGATGGAAGAACGGTGACGGCGAGCCCTGCCGGTTGGTCGCTGGAGTGGAGACTCGCCGTGATGAAGATCCACGGTGAGGGGCCGTGGCCGGCGATCTCGTTAGGCTCGACAGAGAACGTCGAAGCAGGAGATCCTTGTCTTGTCATCGGCTATTCGACGCGCGGTGACAAGAAATATGATTCGTCACCGACCGCAAGGTTTGGGTTCGTTGACCGCAACTCGCCGGCGGGTTGGCTGACGACGACATGTCTTCCCGACTCTTTCGAAGCCGCGGCAGTGGTCGGGATCGATGGCGAACTACTCGGCGTCCAAACCTGTTTCGCTGGGGACCAAAGCTATGCGACGGCCGTCGACGTCTTCACGGCCAACCGCGACGACTTGATTGCGGGTAGGAATCTCGATTGGATTCGATATCCGCCGGGACGCAATTCGGTCTATCGGATTGGGGTCGGCAACCGACCGGAACTGATTTCAATGCGGAAGACGGACGCTGTGTTGGGAAAACAAGAACCATCCACGCCGATGCCAGACTCGAGGCTCGCGGAAGTCAAGCGAATCGCAAAGAACACGACTGTGCGATTGATCTCCAAAGATCGACTCTCGTTTGACGGCGAAAACTTTGATCGCTGGAGCGGCGTGATTGTTTCGGAAGAGGGGCACATCGTGACGTGCGCACATACCGAACACTTGCCGGGCGAACGAATCTCAGTTCGTTTGTCCGACGGTCGCGATGCGGATGCCATCGCATTGGGCGTGAATCCGATCACGGACATCGGTTTGGTGAAGATCACAAAACCGGGTCCATGGCCCTACGCAGCCATCGGCGAATCGTCGTCCTTGAAGCCGGGCAATCAAGTCGTTCGTGCGGGGTACCCTGGCATCGAAAACGGACGATGGCAGACCAAACGCTCACCAAGAATCGACTCCGCGATCGTGCGACGTCGCGTCAACCTGCTGTGGTTCCACGTCTTCGACACCAACTACCTTCCCGCCTATGGCGGCATGTCGGGGGGCGGCGTCTTCAATGATCAGGGGCAGTACGTCGGCATCTGCATGGGCCAGTCTCATCACCGGTCGGAAGTCGTCAAACTGCAGTGGGCAGATTTGATGAAGATTGATTCAATTGACACCGCAACTGGAATCCACAGCCCGCTCAAAAGCCGCTTCAAGCGGCCAAGCCAAGCCGTCGCGCATTCAATCGTCGAACTTTTGGTGGATTCCCGACCCGTCGGCATCGGGACGATCGTTGATGCCGATGGATGGGTTCTTACCAAGGCGAGTGTGTTGAACGGACCGACCAACTGTCGATTGCCTAACCAGTCTGTCGTCAAGGCAGAGAAGCGTGCGGAGTCAAGCGAGCACGATCTTGCGCTGTTGAAGATTGATGCCGGTGGCCTTCCTGCGGTCGAGTTTCCGAGGACCACGCCGCCAGACATCGCGGAATCGCTTTGTGCTGTTGGTCCAAACCACTTTCTCAGTCCGGGAATCGTCGCAATCGAAACTCGAGCAATTCCACTTGAGCCGCGCTGGAAAGGCGACGCTACCGAAGACACCGAAGGGGGCGTACGGATCACCCATTCTCTGAACACGAATGGTGGGAAACTACGGCACGGTGACATCATCCTGTCGATCAACGGTCATTCGACCCCCGATGTTGCATCGCTGGCGAGCGTCCTGCACACGAAGCTTGCGGGATACCGCACCGGCGATTTGGTTTCGGTCACACTTCGCCGCAAGGGAACCAAGATCCATGCGCGGACGGCTCTACCGCCTTCCGTCGGCGGGACCAGTTGGATGATGGGCGAACACGACTCTCCACGACGATCCGGTTTCGCGGCGGTCTTTGATACCGACATCGCTCTCGGCAAGCATCAGGTCGGCTGCTGCGTGATCGACGTGCAAGGCCATCTTCGCGGCATCGCAATCGCGAGTCGAGGCCGAAGTGAAACGCAACGTGGCCCCACCTCCGTCCTACCGAGTCACATCGCCCAGCAGGTGACCGAGCAGCTCATGGCCGACGCGGTCTCGCAATAACGATCTCGTTCTCACTGCGGCAATTGGTTGATCTCATGGATCCGACGTCGAATCGCCTTCGCTTCTTTGTTTCGGCCTTCGACCTCCAGGATCGCGGCCTCATTCTCGAGTGACTGGCAGAGCGATTGCCACTTTCGCTGTCCCAGCATTTCCGCCTGAACCGCATGCAGCGCGGGCAAGGCGTCGTCGATGTCTCCGACGATCATCTGGACGTTTGCGAGGTCCGCCCTGGCGGAAAGTTGACCGGGCCATTGGGTGGCTTCGTCGATCGAAAGCGCCTCGGAAACAAATCGTGTTCCCTGTTCGTAGGCGCCTGACTGAATCTTGATCGCGCCCAGGACGGCGAGCGCGGAGGCACGGACGTTGGGGTCTTTGGACGCCGATTCCTTACCCAAGATGGTGGCCGCAACGGCTTGCTCTCCTTGCGCCGCCATCGCCCGTGCGAGCGCGATCTGTAGCAGCGGTCGTGTTTGCTCGGTGGCGTGTGCATCGGCTCGTTTGAGGGACAAGGATGCCAGATGAGGTTGTCCGGTTGCAATTTGGTATTCCGAGATGGCACTCCAAAGCGAGGTTTCCGGCGTCAGGGCGTGAAAAGTCTGGATCCCAATCCGCGCACACCAGGGTTCCATGGTCGAAACCAATTCGTCCGGAAACGAATCACCGGGGTGGATCAAACGAGCAGCTTGTTCCCAAAACACGGTGTCGATGCTCGGCAGAGTCAGGTCGTCTTCGCGAACCTGGAGTGAGTCGAGGTGACTGGAGACGGCCGCAGCCCAACACTTGCGTGCTTGCTCGACCGCGTCAACGCGCAGCGACGCTTCACAAGCCATCAGCCAAAGATCGGAAGCGATGCCCGAAGTATCCATCGTCGTGGCCAGCTCCGCGCCACTGACGAGAGACTCGATCGCGGACGGAGTTTCTTCGCTTGCGATTTGCAGCTGACCTTCAAGACGCAATGCCTCGATCTGAAGCAGCGGACTGGCCAACTGATCTGCGAGCAGTTTTAGCTGTCGGGCCGTCGCCTCTGTCAGACCGGAAGCGTTCGTTCGAAACTCGTGGACACGGGACTGCCACCGTTCGGCGAGTTCGGGCTGACTCGCACACTGATGAAGGAGTTCCGTCCACAGCGACGTCGCGGAGAATTGGTCGAGGGTTGCTGCGACAAGCAAGACGTCGGGGTCGGCCGCACCGGAGGGCTTTTCGAGCAAGAGACGCTGCGCGGAACGTTTGTGGAGTTGAATGAAGAGTCGGGCGGAGCGATGCTTGCTTGACTTTCGCAACGCCTTGATGGTCGCGAGCAGTTCGTGTGGTGGTAACGCCTGACAACTACCGCCACCGAGTAGGTGCTCATTGCCATTGAAACGGATGTGTTGTGCCGGTGGATTGGAGACCCTTGTGGCGTCCTCGGCACGCTGGCTGATCGTGACGCCATCCTCCGCGTCGCGATCCAAGAGATTGATGCTTCCGGTGGTGGGGAGTCTAAATGCGGTGCAACCGGCGAATCCCGCAAGTATTGCTACACAGAGCAGCACGCGAGAGATGACGGCCCCTCGCGTTCGGTGATTAACGGTGATTCGAAGACCACGTCGCTCTTGTGACACGGATGCGATGCCTCACTCAGTAGATGGCTGGAACGACATTGTGCATCCGCAACAACTTGGCGCGGTCAGCGCATTCCGGGTCGGGGCGAACGACTTCGCAGTGTTCGTACGTTTGCATGGAACCGCGCGGGTCGGGACCATTTGGGTGCAACGAATGCTCCGCCACGATACATTGACCTCGCTCAGCGGCTTCAGCGGGCGTGTTGAAGATGTAGGGGCGAACCATCACGATTAACTCACTACGCTGACGGCCCGTGGATTGACGTCGAAACAGAAAGCCGATCTTGGGAATGTCACCGAGGATCGGAAACTGATCACGACTGTCGACAACTTGTTCTTCGATCAAGCCTCCGAGCGCAACGGCCATTCCGTCTTGTGCAACAACCGTTCCGGTGACGCTTCGCCGTCGTACGGTATCGACGTTAACCGCCGTAACGCTGGTGCCATCGGTCGAGGGGACCGGGATCGAAGCGCCTCCAATGATGCGTTCGCTGTTTTCCTCGACAATCCTCAGCGTGACCGTCCGGTCCGAATTGATATTGGGTGTGATCAGCAGCGACTGTCCAACATCACGAAGCTCTGTGATGGGTGTCGGCGCGACTGCGCCGTTCACTCCGCCGACCGCGCCCCCGACGATTTGGCCCGGCGTAAAACCGACGGTGAACGGCAACGTGTCCCCAACAAAGATGCGACTGACTTCGTTGTTCGCGGTCAGAATCAGCGGAGTCGCAAGCGCCGTCACTCGATTCTTGCTTTCGAGTAACTGCATACGGAAACGAAAGTCATCATCGATGACTTGGAACGTGAGCGCGCCCGGGACACTTCCCGAGACCCCGAGTCCTTCACCCAGTGTGCGCGAGATGGCAGATCCGCCCGGGAAGGGTTGCCCAGGCGGAACCGAGAAAGGCGCTCCGTCCGAGAATGCTCCGGCCACATCGCTGTCGCCCGCGAAGTATTCAAAGGCGCTGTTGAATCCGTCGGCGAGCTCGACGCGCAGCACTTTGACTTCGAGCAAGACCGTCGGCGTGGGAACATCGAGCTCTGCGACGAGCTGCGCGATTTGCTCCATCGTGACGGGATCACCCGTCCGGACGACGACTTGATTGTTGCGTCGAATCGTGGAGATATAGATCGTTGCCTCGCGCCGTTCGAGTAAACGACTCCGTTGTTCGTCATCCAGCTGCCCCGAGGCCAACTGGTCTTCAAGTGCTTGAATCTCCACTGACGAAAGGTCCGAGAGTGCTTGGCCTTCGTCGGTGGTGAGTCCCTGCTGATTGATCCTTGATCGCGACCGATTGGTAAGTCCGCCACCGAATCCGCCAAACCCTCCTCCGAGGCCACCTCCCAATCCGCCCAGTCCACCACCGAGTCCACCGAGCCCGCCGCCCAGTCCGCCGACGCCCAGTCCGCCGACGCCCAGTCCGCCGCGGCCGAGTCCGCCAGCATTCCCGTTTAGGTTGCCTTGGCCAAGGCCGCCGCCACCGAACGTGCCGAGCCCAAGGGCTCGACCGTCGACCAAATCGAATCGGTTGAAACGCTGCGTCAGTTCAATGAAGTCCG
Source organism: Planctomycetota bacterium (assembly GCA_038520195.1). GTDB lineage: Bacteria > Planctomycetota > Planctomycetia > Pirellulales > Pirellulaceae > Stieleria. The sequence goes on along the minus strand of JBCBLJ010000023.1, from coordinate 964 downwards.
TGAAGTCGTTGTCGGCGGAGTTGAGTTGCACCCGTTCGCCGTAGACGTGCTGGATCGCTTGCGCGACGGCCGTGGGATTGGGATATAGCAGAGTGAAGACGCGCGTCGATTGATCGCGAAAACTTGACAGATCTCGCTCGTATTCATCACGTGTTGCGATGCGAATGATGCCCGACGACTCTTCGATTCGATAGAAAAGACCGTTTGCTTTGACAATCGCATCGATGGCGTCCAGCGCTGTCACGTTCTCAAGAAAAACCGTGATCGGAGTGTCGCCGGCGTCCGAACTGGTGATGATCTTCAGCCCGACCTCCTTGGAGAGCGTTCGCATTGCTTGAGCGAGGGGCACGCCGTCAAAATCGATGGTCGTGACAAGCTCCGTTGCGTTGGCTGGAAGCAGCTTGGATTCGTCGCGGGCGGTCGATGGATCTGGGGCGAATCGCTGAATTCTTCGGCTTGAGATGCCTTGTGGAGGCGTCGCCAGTTCCTCGACCTTCATTTCGGTGAATTGCTGAGCGGCCACATCGGGGACGATAGCGACGGCAAACAAAATGCAACAAAAACTGCGATTGATCGCAAACACGAGCGAACCTTGATCTCGCAAAACCCAAATGGAGAGCCACTGTTAAGATTTATCGGTTAGGTCGGATGTGCGGCTTGAATCGAATTTCGTGAGTCAGCGGACGACTCAGGTGAGCAAGCGGATCAACCCTCACGAACGCGGCCCAATCGGGGGGGTGCCGATTGCCGGGAATGAATCATTCATCGTTGGGCGAACGCTCGATGATGTGTTTTATGGCTTCACGGGCGATTCCAAATGTGAGCTTTCAGTGAGCAACTCGCGAATCAGGAGCGATTTCGTTGATTAGAAGATTGAAAGAGGGTCGGCACTGAGGTTCAATAAAGGCGCGAGTTACGCGTAGTATATGACAGCTCCCCGAAACCGAAACGTGCAACAGATTCG
>JBCBLJ010000253.1:0-9819 GCA_038520195.1 Planctomycetota bacterium | reverse complement strand
CCGAAGTCCCGTCCGGTTCTTTCTCATCTCCCGGCTTTCTTCGTGGTCTTCGTGATCTCTGTGGTTCTACAACGATCTTGGCCACGTTGGGGACAGCGCATGTGAGCATTCCGGACGGGGGATTTTGCACCACGAACGGCACGAAGATCACGAAGGAAGCGGGAGATTGTGCTCCGTCCCCCAGCCGCACGCCTTGTGCTCTGTCCCCGGCCGCACCTCCCCCGCACGTCTTGTGCTCTGTCCCCGGCCGCACCTCCCCCGCACGCCTTGTGCTCTGTCCCCGGCCGCACGGTTTGTGCTCTGTCCCCGGCCGCACGGTGAAGGCGAGCGGTGGGTGCGATGACCTCAGCGCGAGGGATACCCTTGGGATGAATTGCGGCGATGCGACACCGTTCTCGCGTCCCAAAGCCAGACGGTCTGGTCGCTCTTTACGATTTTCTTGCCCTCAACGATGGATCCGTCGCATCAACGACGTTGTTGAATGCCACTCCCTGAAAGGAGGAATGCCGCCAAAAGCGTCTTTTCCATTTCTCCCAGAATGCCAACAGCTTGCAAAAGCGCTACTCTTGGCGACACACTCACAATTTTGCTCTCCCGAAAAGTTGAACCAGGGGTGCCATGGCAGACGACCAACAGAATGGACCTAAGCCCCGGCTGCAGGACGTTCTGTTTTTTGGACGGATGTCGCGGGGGAGCCGAACGACTGAACGTTTCGCTTTTGGATGGCGGGCTCGACGGGAGTGCCACCCAAGTGGACGAAGTCCAGACGGATCGAAGCAAAGACGGCGGGTAAGAACGGCATGACGGGAAACGAGGCTGAAAAGACGTTTCTGGTGACCGGTGCGGCTGGATTCATCGCATCGCGGGTCGCCGGGCTGTTGCTCGATGCCGGGCATCGCGTGGTGGGCATCGACAATCTCAACGATTACTACGACGTCTCACTCAAGCAGCATCGCCTGGATCAACTCCAATCACGCAGCGGCAATGACTTTCATTTCCGCCAAGCTGACATCGAAGATCAGACGGCACTCCGCGAGCTGTTTGACTCGTTTCGGTTTGCCGCCGTCTTTAACTTGGCGGCGCGAGCCGGGGTGCGATACAGCATGGAGAATCCGCACGTCTATCTGACCACCAACTCTCAGGGCAGCTTAAACCTACTCGATGAGATGAAACGCTGTGAGACGCCCAAGTACGTCCTTGCGTCGACCTCATCGCTGTATGCCGGTTTGCCGATGCCGTTTTCGGAGTCACTGCCGGTCAACACCCCGATCTCGCCGTACGCTGCAAGCAAGAAGGCGGCCGAAGCGATGGCATACTGCTATCACAATCTGTATGGCATCGACGTCAGTATCGTTCGCTACTTCACGGTCTACGGCCCCGCCGGCCGGCCCGACATGTCGATCTTTCGCTTTATCCGCTGGATCGACGAAGGCGTGCCGATCCAGCTCTTTGGCGACGGCGAACAGTCGCGGGATTTCACCTATGTCGACGACATCGCACGAGGCACGATTGCGGCCATGGCCCCGTTGGGGTACGAGGTGATTAATCTTGGGGGTGGCGGCAAACCCGTCACACTGAACAAAATCATACAAATGATTGAGGAACGCGTCGGCAAGCAGGCTAATATCGAACATCTTCCCTTTCACAAGGCCGACATGACTGCGACGAGCGCGGACATCGGAAAGGCAAGCGAGCTGCTGGACTGGCAGCCCAAGGTTTCCATCGAGGAGGGATTGGATGCCTCGGTGCGTTGGTATGAAGAAAGCAAGCCTTGGTCCCAGCAGGTTGTGCTCCCCTAACGGTCCACCACTCAACAATTCCCAGTTCCTTGTCCAATCGCAAACCTCGTCTCGTCTTTTTGAACCGGTCCTACTGGCCGGACATCGAAGCCACGGGGCAATTGCTGACCGACCTCTGTGCGGGACTCGCGGACCGTTTCGAAGTCCACGTGATTTGCGGTCAGCCGAATCAACCGGAGCGAGGAGCCGTGTTCGCCGCCTCGGGTCGGGAGATTCGAGACGGGGTGACGATTCATCGCCTCGAGCACCGTCGGTCGGCAAAGAAGAGGGGTTGGGGCAGGATCTTTAACCTGGTGTCCTTTTATCGCGCCGCGGACAAATACCTCTCCCATTGGCAAGATGGCGCGGATGTCGTTGTCAGTGAAACGGACCCGTTTCTGTTGCCGATCGCCGGCGACCGCTTTGCCCGCCGTGTCGGCGCGCCCCATGTTGCCTATCTCCAGGACATCTATCCCGACGTCGCCGAAGCGGTTGGGAAGAGCCCGTTGCCCTTTGTCAGCCAAATCATCCGAGGGCGATTGCGCCGGGTCTATCAACGTGCGGAGCGAGTTGTTGTGCTCGGTTCCTGCATGCGTGACCGGCTGACCGCTTCGCCATGGGATGTCCCGAGGGCAAAGATTGAAATCATCCCCAACTGGGCAGACTGCGAGAGCATCCGCCCGATCCATCACTGCGACAATACCTTTCGCGATCGATTCGGATTGGACCAAACGTTCGTCGTGATGCATTCGGGCAACATGGGTTTGACGCAACGTCTTGATGTGTTGATCGATGCCGCCGCCGATTCAAACTGGCCGGCGACGGCGCAACTTCTACTCGTGGGAAACGGTGCGTCGCGTGATCGCTTGATCGCGCAAGTCGAGTCGCTCGATCTGCCATCGGACCGTGTCCGGTTCATCAACTACCAACCTCGCGAAGAGTTGGCGCAGAGTCTTTCGGCGGCGGACTTACATGTCGTTTCGATGCATGACAACATCACGGGATGCCTTTGTCCGAGCAAACTGTACGGCATCATGGCCGCAGGTCGGAGCGTGCTCGGCATCGCTGACCCGCGCACCGATTTGTGTCGAACGATCAAGGAACAGCGGCTCGGATGGTGCGTCCCGCCCGGGGCCCCCACCGCAATCGCGAAGGCCGTCGCTCAAGCCGAAACGGTGATCTCGAGCGACGGCGCTTTGAACCATCGATCACGCGAAAACGCGGAGCGAAAGCATGACCGCGACGTCATCGTGGATCGATTCACAGAACTGTTGATCGATTGCATGACCGACACGCGTCCCGCCCCGCTCAACGTCGCGCCGCATTCGCCGGCCCACGGCAAAGATGTCGCCGTCCCGGTCTGAGCGGTCTTTCGGTTCGCCTCCATGCCCATCGCATTGATCACCGGCATCACCGGCCAAGACGGGTCGTACCTCGCGGAGTTGTTGATCCGGAAAGGCTATACGGTCCATGGGATCGTGCGACGAACCAGCATCACCGCGCGCGGCCGGCTCGATCCGCTTTTCCATCGGAAGGATATCTACGACAAACAGCTGTTTCTGCACTACGCGGACCTTGGCGACAGCACCACCATTCGTCGCATCCTGACTCGCTGCAATGCCGACGAGGTGTATCACCTGGCCGGGCAAAGTCATGTCGGGGCGAGTTTCGAGATCCCCGAAACGACATGCGAGTTCATCGCGATGGGCACGCTGAAGCTGCTCGAGACACTGCGCGATCTTGATCACAAGCCGAGATTCCTGCACATCAGTAGCAGCGAGATTTTCGGCCGTCCCGAAGCGGCACCGCAGAACGAGTCAACGCCGATGCGCCCCGTGACGCCGTACGGGGTCGCAAAAGCATTCGCGACGCAGATGGTTTCGCTGTACCGCGAGTCGTTTGACTTTTTCGCGTGCAACGCGATTTGCTACAACCACGAATCCCCGCGACGAGGCGAGTCTTTCGTCACCCGGAAAATCACACGTGCCGCCGCGGCCATCTCGACTCAGCGTCAGGAAATTCTGAAACTCGGATCGCTCGACACGCAAAGAGACTGGGGATACGCGCCAGAGTACGTCGAAGCGATGTGGCGGATGATGCAGCAGCCGTCCGCCGATGACTTTGTGTTGGCGACGGGAACGCCGCATACGGTCAAAGACTTCTTGCAAGCGGCGTTCGAATCGGTTGGCCTTGCCTGGGCCGATTACGTTCGGCAGGATCCCCGATACCTACGCCCCGGCGAGACGGCTCGGCTTGTCGGTGATGCCTCCAAGGCCGAAAGCCTGCTGGGATGGAAGGCAAAGAAGACATTGTCGGAGATCGCAAAAACGATGGTAGACGCCGATCTCGAATTGCTCCACCAGCAGACAACGGACCCGGCGTGAGCCGATCGCGACCAATCGGCGACAACCGACTCGGCGAACAGACAGGCGACTGGTTGCTTTGGGGAGCCGCGGCGCTTCTTGTGGTCGTTCCGCCCGCGCTGGCCACCGATTTTGGCGGCAACCTCCCCTGGTCCCAATATGTCGCTTCGCTTGCGCTGGTGCTCGCGTGCGGAATGGCGGCGGTCGCTCAAACGTATTTGCTGTCGCGAGGTTGGTTTGGCGGAGACAACCACTCCGACCAGCCGCAAGTCTTGGCGTTTACGTTCTCAGGCCTGCTGTTGCTACTGATGGGCTACGCCTTGCTGCAAACACTGGCTTTGTCGCCCGATTGGGTGCGTGCTTTCAGCCCGGGAAGCCACCACGTGCGCTACGCCTGGGCGGCGGAGCTAAATCCCACCGCCGTCCGAGACTCGTTTCCTGTTTCGGTCGCTCCCTTTGATTCGGCGCACTCGGTCGCGCTGTTGGCGGTCGCGTTGGTTGTTTCGTACTTCTCGCCGATCGTCTTTCGCGATCGCGCGCGAACGACGGCGTTGTTGACTGGGATCGCAGCAGGTGGTTGCTCGATCGCATTGTTGGGGATACTGCGCAAGGTCGACCCGAACTTCACACTTTGGAGCTTTCAGTCAGGAGGGGAAGGCGCACCGTTCGGCACCTTTTTGAATCGGAACAACGCGGCGCTCGGCATCAACATAGGTATCGCCGGGTCATTGGGCGTGTTGGTGTGGCGGAAAACAATTACTGCATCCTTGCGAAAAGACGTTGCCGCTACCGAACGTTCGAAAAGAGAATCGGGCGCGTGGTTGAATGACTGGCCGTTGCTCGCCGCACTCGCCGCTACATCCATCGGACTTCTAGGAGTCGTTGCCTGCGGCTCCCGCGGAGGCCTGCTGACGACGTTTCTCGCTGGCGGAATCACGCTCGCGGTCGTTCGTCGATCCATCGGAAGTCTTCGTGGCGTGATTTTGGTGATCGCGGCGTTCGGGGCACTGGCCTTCCTGATTCTGCGAACCGACTCGCTTGGCTATCAATCGCTTCAGGGCGACGCCTTTTCGGAGCTACGAGACACGGTTGAAGGCGATCGCGACAAGTTCTCGAGTCGACTTTCACACTGGCCGGATGGACTTCGTGCGGCGGGCCAGTATTTTCCAGCCGGAAGTGGATTGGGAACGTACGGCTACGCCTACCTCCCGTGGCAAAAAACGAGCCAGTGGCGATGGTATGTGCACGCCGACAATCTGTGGCTCGAAGCCTTGGTGGAACTGGGACTCTTCGGTGCCGTCCTGACCGTGGCATGTTTGTGGCTGCTGGGCCGCAACCTTTGGCTACTTTCTCGCTCCGCGGATCCAATGGATCAAGGGTTGCTGGCAACCGGCTGTTACCTCTTCGTCGCGATCCTCTTCAGCCAGTGTTTTGACTTTGGACTGATCATGCCAGCGAATCTGTTTGTGGTCATGATCGTCTTGCCGATGATCTTCTGCCGCGGCGCGTCGGTGGTGCTGCCCAAGACATCGTCGGATAACTCAAAACCGAGGCGCAAACTGGAATTACTGAACGAACCCAGCCCGATCTGGGGCTCCGCGTCGTTGCTTCGGCAAAGAGTCGTTCCGATCGTGGGCATCATCGGTCTGATCGCGGTCGCGACGCCGGCGATGATTCGACTCCGCGAGGATTGTGAATCGGACGGCGCTTTACGGTTTGCGAAGAAGGAACTGCCGGGCTTGCGATTTGACGCGACCAACTTGGAGAAAGAAATCGTCGCATTGGAGGAACTTGCGACACGGTCGCCCAACCCACAACTATCGGATCTGCTCGCGCGATATCGATTTCAGCTCGGTCGACTCAATGAGTTCGATTCACTGCGGGCCACGACGCGTTGGTCGGATTCGACGACCGAACTCTATGAGATGCTTTCGTTTGAAGAACGGCGACTCGCTTGGCGCGCATCATCGGATCGTCACCGGCCAGCGATGGAGAGGACCGGAAAGACTTGGCCGGCAATTCCCCTCAGCGGCGATGCCCGACGCGAAGACTCACACTATCGCAAGGCGTTGACTTGGTCACGTGATTCGCTGCGGCAATGCCCCCTCTCGATCCGAGTGCGAGACGATCATTTACGGCTCGAGTTTGTGCACGCCTCCAAAGATCAAACCCGCACGTCCATTGTCCAAGCCGCGAATCTCTTTCCCAACAACGCGAAGCTTTCGCTACGGTTCGGGCAACGGGCCGCCGACCACGGTGACTACGCAACAGCCGCCAGCCTCTGGAAGCGGGCAGCGACCGTCCACCCGCCGATGATCAAACGCATCCTCTCGCGGTCGCTCGCGTTGGAAGGCTTTCCGGTAGCGTCGATCGTGCCGAACAATCCGCTGACCCGAAAAACGGTTCAGCAATACCTTCGTGAGCGCGGATTGGAATCCGCGTTACAACGCCCCCCCACCCCGTAGGCTCTCGTGAAAATCCTTGCCGTTGTCGGAGCGCGCCCCAACTTTATGAAGATGGCACCGATCATGCGCGCGATCAAGAGTCGTTCGCCGGACGTCAGTCAGACGTTGGTACACACCGGCCAGCACTTCGACGAAAAAATGTCCGACGTGTTTTTTCGCGAGTTGGAGCTGCCCAAGCCCGACGAACACCTCGGCGTCTCCGGCGGCAGTCACGCGACGCAGACTGCGCGGATCATGACCGAATTCGAACCAGTCTTGGAAAAGCACCGGCCCGATTGGATGGTTGTCGTGGGGGACGTTAACTCGACCATGGCCTGTTCGCTTGTGGCCGCCAAGATGCAAGTTGCCATCGCCCACGTCGAAGCCGGTCTTCGTTCGCGCGACAACTCGATGCCAGAAGAGATCAATCGCAAGGTTACCGACGCGATCTCGAATCTGTTGTTGACGCCGTCGCCCGATGGTGACGCCAACTTGATCGCCGAAGGAGTTGAGCCCGAACGGATTGTGTGTGTTGGCAACGTGATGATTGATTCGCTCGTACGAGCACTTCCAAAGATCGACCAAAACGACACCGTCGCACGACTGGGATTGAACTCGAAAGACTATGTGTTGGCGACGCTGCACCGTCCCAGCAACGTCGACGAACCCGCGATGCTGCGGCAACTGGTGGAGGCTCTGAATGAGGTCGCTTCAACGCAAACGGTCGTGTTTCCGGTCCACCCGCGGACGCGTGGGCGCTTGGAGCGCGAACAGATTCGGCTCGCCGATGGCGTGAAGATGATCGACCCGCTGGGATACTTTGACTTCATGGCTCTGATGCGATCCGCCGACGTCGTCATGACCGACTCCGGCGGTGTCCAAGAAGAAACGACCTACCTGGGTGTGACGTGTTTGACGGTGCGGCCCAACACCGAACGACCGATCACCGTCGACCAGGGCACGAATCGTTTGGTGAAGCCTGGTAAAGAGACGCTGCTGACGGCTTGGCACGAAGTCAAACAAACTCCGCCGCCGCGTCGCTGTCCCGAATTATGGGACGGTAAGGCCGCCGAACGAATCGCAGACGCGCTGCTGTTGCAGATTTGATCGTTTAGCAGTCTGGCCGCTTCGAATGAACAAACCCGTCACAATCGTCGAGCCGCCCAAGGGCGCCTTTTCACTGAACCTGCAAGAGGTCTGGGCGTACCGTGACCTGCTGATGTTGATGGCTTGGCGGGACATTTCGGCGCGGTTCCGGCAAAGCGTCATCGGATATGGCTGGGCCATTCTGAGACCGTTGATGAGCGCAGCGATCTTCACGCTCGTGTTCAGCTACATACTCCGTACGAAGACGGAGGTCCCGTATCCGATCTTTGCCTTCGCGGGGCTGATGCCCTGGCTTTACTTTTCGAGCACACTCGCGGGGGTCACGACGAGTATCGTGGGTGGAGCGGCATTGATGACCAAAGTCTACTTTCCACGTTTGGTTTTGCCGCTCGCCAAGGTCGCCGTTGGACTGGTTGAACTCTTGCTCCAGTTCATTGTGCTCGCAGGATTGATGCTGCTATACCAGTACGCCCCGGGTTGGCAGATCGTGATGCTACCGCTGTTCATAGCGATCACTGTTGTCACGGCCCTCGCATTCGGAATCTGGTTGACAGCACTGAACGTCAAATACCGTGACGTTGGAATGGCCGTACCGTTTGTGATTCAAACATGGATGTACCTGTGCCCGATCGTGTACCCGATTGCGATGGTCCCCGAACGGTTTCAAGCAATCTACGCGATCAATCCTATGGTCGGCGTGATCGAAGGTTTTCGCTGGGCGTTGCTCGGCACAGCCGCCCCCGATTGGACGATGGTCGGCATTTCGATGATCGTGATGCTGCTCGTTCTATTATCGGGGCTAGTCTATTTTCGTCGTGTCGAAACGACTTTCGCTGACATCATTTAGAACCCTACGCAAGCGTTGCTTGCGTATCCCAAGTTCACCTTGTCGACCGCGATCCGAATCGAAAACCTCTCCAAGCGTTACCAACTTGGATTGACTCATGCCGGTAGCGTGCGGGAGCTTGCCAATCGCGCCTTGGGAGCACTGCTCGGAAAAAACAAACCTGCTGCTGATCCAGCCGCCATCGCCGAAGCCGATCGCGTCGAAGACGGTCAGTTTTGGGCACTTCGCGATATCAACTTCACGATCAATGAAGGCGAGGTCCTCGGGATCATCGGCAAGAACGGCGCAGGGAAAAGCACGCTGCTGAAACTATTGAGCCGGATCACGTATCCGACGACGGGACGCGTCGAAATGCACGGTCGAGTGGCGAGTTTGCTCGAGGTCGGTACGGGGTTCCATCCCGAACTCACTGGACGCGAAAACGTCTTCCTCAACGGCACCATCCTCGGGATGACCCGCAAGGAAGTGACTCAGCAACTCGATGCGATCGTCGACTTTGCGGGCATCGAAAAGTTTCTCGATACCCCCGTCAAACGCTACAGCAGCGGGATGACGGTTCGTTTGGGTTTCGCGGTTGCGGCGCACCTTGACCCTGAAATCCTGATCGTCGACGAGGTCCTCGCGGTCGGTGATGTCGAATTTCAAAACCGTTGTCTCGGCAAAATGCAGAGTGTGGCCGAATCGGGAAAGACCGTCCTTTTCGTGAGCCACAACCTCGCTTCAATTCGAACGCTAACGTCGCGGACGGTGGTGCTCTCCAAAGGAAGACTGCTGTTTGACGGACCGACGGCGGAAGGCGTTGCCAAGTACGTGAGCGAGAACGTCGTGCGATCGGAACACAGTGGTTCCTTGGAAACGATGCCGCGTGCGGCGGGAAGCCTCGATCGCCGCTTGGAGTTTGTCGAACTCGCCGTCGGCTGCGATGACGACGGTTGCCTCCCGAGTGACGGAACGTTTCACTTGCGCATGAAGCTCCGGGCAACAGAATCACTCGAGCCGTTTCGTGTCGGCATGACCGTTTTCGCCGAAGACAAAACGGCAATCGGTAGCACATTCAGCGAGACGCTCGATGCCCCAACGTCGGCCGGCGAGGCGAACTACGAACTACGCTCGCGTTTCCGTCTCAGCCCCGGGCGATATCACTGCGCGATCACCGTGTTCAACGCTCGATCAGGCGGGCGAATCTGCCACGACTCGTTGGACGATGTGCTACCCTTCGATGTTTCACTCGAATCGATCACCGAGCGGTCCGGCCGGGGTGATTGGAGTCCGAGTTGGGG
>JBCBLJ010000662.1:0-4863 GCA_038520195.1 Planctomycetota bacterium | reverse complement strand
GTCTCGGGCAGTTCAACTACGTGATCGGGTTGTGAAACGACGAACTTATTTCCGAACGCTTCCTTAAAGGCGACCGCCCCCTTCTTCGTTGGCCGATCGAGCAAGATGCATCGTGCATTTACCTGCCCGCCGGAAAAGCATGAAGAAGAATCCAGGTGCCCGCCTGAATGATCACTCGGAGTTCTTTTCAAGGGCCCCCGAATCAGTTGCTTCGTTGAGGGAGTTTAAAAACTCAAGCAATTGCTGCAACGCCACTTCATCGAGCGGGCTTTCGAGTTGATGCTGGTGAGTAACGAAGACATCCCGAAGCGTCTCTGCGCGACCGTCATGAAAGAAAACGGTTCGCTGAGAAACGCCTCGCAGCGACGGCGGGTTAAAGCTCTTGTTGCCCTCCGTGTCTCGTAGACCCACGTCATATACATTCGGTGTCGTGTAGGTCGGAGGCGCATGGCAGCGATTGCAATTCAGCTCTCGAAAGACGTTGGCACCACCCTTCATGGTCTGGTTGCTCGATCGCTCTTCATGGAGATTGCGCGGTCGCGAGAGCGAATCCATGTACGCGGCGATCGCATCGACTTGATCGTCGCTGGGAGCCGAACCCTGCATGGTTTTGGTGATGGAATTGACGACCTGATCTCGAAGTGAAGTCACGCGCCCCGTCCAAGTCCATGGAGGCGTTTCCTTGACGCCAAGCAACGAGAGAACTCGTTTGGGCGAACCAAAGCCTCCGTCACTCAAATTATCATTCAACTGACCATTGGAGTGGCCGTCCGTGTGACAGCTATGGCAACTCATCCAGCCTTCGAGCGACAGACGGCTGTCGAAGAACAGTTTTTCGCCGCGCTGCACAAGTGTTAAATCGAGGTGTGCGTCTCCGAGCTGAATTTCCTTGCTGACTCGGTTTGCCTTCACGTCCACCACGCTGATGGTGTCGGAAAGCTGATTAGCAACATAGAGCTTTCCCTGATGAACAACGCCATCCAGCGGACGGCTGCCCACGGGGATCGTCGCCACGAATTCACCCGCTCCGCTCTCGGGACTTCGCTGCCACATATGAACTTCGTCGCGACCGGCGACAAGAACGGCGAATCGATCACTCGAAAGCGGAACGACACAGGATGGATCACCGGCACCCCTTCCAGGCTCGCCGAGTTGCACCGCGTACGGTTTCCTCGTCGACGCGTTCCGCGAGTCCTGTAACGGGATGACTTGCACCTGATTCGACATCAAGTTTCCCCAGTGCACATCGTTGAACGTCGCTTCGGCATGGGGACTCATCCCTTGCATGGGGAAAAGCAACTCGCCGCGCGCCGGGTCCACACATGGCTTTCCCAAGTTGTGCCCTCCCAGCCCTACGACATCGGAGAGGCTGCCGGTCAGGCAATCCACGTGGACGATCGCCGCGTCAAACGCCCCTGACACCAGTAGTCGGTTCTCGTGGGGTAGCAATAAGAGACGGCGCGGCGATAGCGGCAGCGACGCGGTCCGCAGTTTGCGCAGCGAGTCACCCTCCACTCGGAACGATGTCAACTGGCGCGACCAAGTCGAGGTGACATGGCTGATCCCTTCGCGCGCGTCGAAGACAATGGCCGATGGATAACCGTGGACCTCGACGCTCGAAACCACCGACCACCATTCCGTGGTTTTCCCACCGTGCTTTCGAAGCATGAGAACCTGGCTTCCACGCCCATCGGCAACCAGCAAGCGATCTGAATCAACGAAGCACATCGCGGCAACGCTTTGTCCGACCGGCACCTCGCTGATCACACGTTGCGAATCGGTTTCGACGATTTGAATGGAGCCGGAGTCACGATTCCCAACAAAAAGCGTGTCACCATCGGGGCAAAGAACCAGCACCGTCGGACGACGAAGTGACTGGTGATTGTCTCCCAAGTCATCGGCGGACGCGTCATTCTGCCAAAAGAGGCCGAAGGCCAAGTAGACCGCGAGGACGCGACAACGAGTTCGTACAACGGTCAATTTTGGCACAGCTAGCCCTGCCATTGAGGGTCGAGTGATAGAGACGGCTTCAAAACGTCCGAATGCGTCTTACGAGTCGCCACCGGTCGTGTCACTCGCGCTTCCAGCAACTGCCTTCTTCTGATCGCTCACGCTCGCCTTGAGAACTGCAATCGCCTTCGACATCACCGGGCTCTTCTCAGGGTGGGAAGTTGGCTGCGATCGACGGGCATTCGCAGGTGTATTGGTGACGACATGGTCCGGAACAAGGTATGAAGTGTTGACTAGGATAGCGCCAGCCGCCTGCCTTTGCTCTTGAATCGGATTCGGCACCCCAGAACGCGTCCGTGGAGCCATCAAGTCACCGTTTGCACGGCGGATGAAGCCGGTCGGAAACACGACTTGGTCACCGGTGGATAGCGAGAAAGCGCCGCGAATGTAGCTCAGACCATTCGTCGGGCTCCCGACGACCGTGGCTCGGTCGTTGTCGCGTAATGCGGTCGCAAGCAACACGCTACTCGCGCTCGAGGTAGGAGCAACGATGATGACCATAGGAACGCCCTTGAATAAACTTCCCGGTTGCGCCTGGTAGTCTTGGACGCGATCGGGAAAGACTGCCGCACCGATCGCTCCAGTTTCCAAGAACTGATCCGCAACCATTACCACATCCTTCAGCGGTCCCCCGCCTCGGCTTAAATCCAGAATGATGCCGTCCAATGGTTTATCACCGCTCGCCAATTCACCGGCCAGCTTCTTCAGCTCGTGAACGGTACTCGGGCCGAATCGCTCGATGTGCAAATGAGCGAAGTGCGGCTCGGTATCGAGACGATGGATCCAACGGCCGTTTTGATCCGCGCGAATCCCGGCAACGGTCGGTATGAAGGTGACATCGCGCGTGACAGTGATCTCACGCTCGACCGAGTCCGAAGGATTTCGCAGTAACAGCGTCACATCGGTACCTTTCTCACCCCGCAAAACGTCGACAATCTCGGCGAGCGTTTTCCCGGACGTCCGATTGCCTTCGATCTCAAGAATCACGTCATTCGTCCGAACGCCCAAGCGATACCCCGGCCCGTTGTAAAAGCACTTGGAGATCAACGGCAGGCCATCATTCTGAGCAAGCGCAATTCCGATTCCCACATACCGGTTCTCCGCGAGCTGCCGTTCCACCTCCAGACCGGACGCCTTCGACACTTGGCCACCACCTGGCGCGGCGAAGAGAACACTCTGCATTAGCTGATCTACCAGAAGCGTATCGTCCTTTTCGCTGAGCTCGATGTCATCAAAGCACTCGACCAAGGACCGCGTGAACTCGGCATCACTCGCGAGTCCCGATACGTTGCGGCCAAGCCGGCGAATCCGGGGATCTTCGAACGCCGCGTCACCGGCTTGTGCTTCCGCCTTTCGTTTCGACCAGGCCGTCTTCAGAACCGTCAAAAGCAACTGCTGCTTGGCGGGAGGATCCACGTGCCTTTCCATCACCAAGTCGCACAACTCCATCAACTGCTTCGCGACGCTTTCCCGATAAGCGGCGGCCGGCGAGTTGAGCTGGGGCTCACCCTCAACGGCAGAGGTTGCACTTTGTGTCGATTCCTGGGCTTGCGCTGCTTGGCCGGACACAAAAACGGAGAGTGCAACGCAGCTCCAAACGATGATTCGCATTTTCATCTCCAACGCTCAAGAAACTCGTGAACCGAAAGACTCGGCCGATACCCCGTTCAGTCTAGCGCATTTCGCGGTGGTGCGCCGACCAGCAGCCCAACAGCGCCCCTTCGTGAGCTGTAATGCTCGAGGCAATGCTCCTCAACAAAAGGGAACTCGGTTTCCGATTGCTATTCTTCGTCAGCGTTCGAATCACCGAGCCAAACGGAAAGATGACCACAAGTTATCAAGCCAGAAGAAGAACCAATCGTTCGGCAAGTGCTTCACCGTGACGCTTGTAAGCCGGCGTGAGCCTTGGCAGCAGGCGATCAAGAAACGGATCAGGCATCCCTCTGACCATCTGACCGCCGCATTCCCTCTCAGCCGTTCGTCACCGATCGACCTCCAAATTCTTGCGCAAGGACGGGCTTCCGAGAAGGACATCAACATTGAAAAACGAAAAAACCCCCGACACGATTGCCGGGGGTCTTCTAAAAAATGGCGATACCTACTTTCACGCTGGTGGGCACTATCATCGGCTCGGAAAGCTTAACTACTGTGTTCGGGATGGGAACAGGTGGGACCTTTCCGATATGGTCGCCAAGGACCTTGCAAGCGGTATTTCGCACCTGCAAGGCCGATTGATTTGTTGCTTGGTAATGTGGCGGTGTCTTTGGCATGCGTATCACGAACCATGACAGAATCATGAGTGCGGGATATCGATGGCCAATCCTTCGTCCATTAGTACCGGTAAGCTGAACACGTTACCGTGCTTACACATCCGGCCTATCAACCTGGTAGTCTTCCAGGGGACTTTCGACAAATGTCTACGAATCCTAATCTCAGGGAGGGCTTCACGCTTAGATGCTTTCAGCGTTTATCCGTTCCGAAGTTAGCTATCCAGCCGTGCCGCTAGCGCGACAACTGGTACACCAGAGCTTCGTCCAACTAAATCCTCTCGTACTAAAGTTGAACCCCTTCAAGATTCGAACGCCCACGGCAGATAGGGACCGACCTGTCTCACGACGGTCTGAACCCAGCTCACGTACCACTTTCATTGGCGAACAGCCAAACCCTTGGGAGCTTCTACACCCCCAGGATGTGATGAGCCGACATCGAGGTGCCGAGCCTTATCGTCGATGTGAACTCTTGGATAAGACTAGCCTGTTATCCCCGGGGTAGCTTTTATCCGGTAAGCCACGGCCCTTCCACTCGGAACCGTAGGATCACTAAACCCGACTTTCGTCCCTGCTCGACTTGTAG
>JBCBLJ010001150.1:0-1917 GCA_038520195.1 Planctomycetota bacterium | reverse complement strand
GCGATGTCTCTGCCTGATTCGATCACGAATCCGACGACGCCGGTGGATCAACACGGCGAGTCGATCTCGGACGGTTGGTATCGGTTGGTTCGGCGTCGCACGCGGCCGGTCTATGTCGAGGTCCGGTTTGATCCGGATGCGGGCGAGTTGATTTGTTTGCCGCGCGAGTCGGAAAGGCCTCAGCGGGTTGATGAGATGGATCCCGGCGTTCGCTGGGAGCTGGTCGATGCGTCGGATGTTCCCAACTGAGTGGATCCACCATGGGCAGGACCAAGATTGACGATCAACGCGTCGTGGATTGGATCGCGGCGAACGAGGCTCGACTCTGGTTGGACCGCGTGCTTGTTCGTGACGCTCGGCGTGAGTGTGCGGCATCTCTTGGGGTTGAGTCTGTGCCGCTACGGCAGTTCAGACGCTGCCGTTTTTCGTGCGAGCCGGAACACTGGTTGCGGCTTCCTCGGCGAAAGGAATGGGTGCGGCGTGATTTGTCGTGCAAGCAGTGGGAAGTGCTGCGCGGTTGGTTAACGGCAAACTGTGATCGCTTGCAAAGCCAACCTCTTGAATATGCCGTCGCTCTCGCTCGGTCCGAGCGAATCCCGTGCAGCGTCGCGATTCTTGAGAACAGTTGCACTTTCAAGGCGATGACGTGACGACTCGGCGGGCGTGGGAGGCGGTGGAGGATGAGTTTCTTCGTCGGTATTACCGGTCGGATGAGATTGGCATCGACACGATTGAGTGTGACCTCGAACGCTCGCGCTCTTCGATCTATCAGCGGGCGAAGTATCTGGGACTGGTACAGGCGCGGAAGTGTGCGAGTGATGCGCAGATCATCGGGGCGATCCAGCTGCGACATCCGGAGGGCTGGAGTGACAACGAGATCGCGGCGGAGCTGGGCGCGCGACTGGGTTGCGCGGTGAACCGGCATCGGGTTGGTCGGATTCGCCAGGAGCTGGGTCTGCCGACGAATCGTAATTCGGAACATTCTCGCAAACGGGTTGCCGCGAAGACGCGTGAGCAACTGTTGGCTGCCGGCGAGCCGAGTCTTGGGCAGTTGCGTGTTAGTCGGTTTAACGCATGGAAGCAGTCGCTCGGTTGGCCGACGTCTTTGACCGTGCGTGCGGTTCAGGCGCTGGAGTTGTTTTACCAACACGGCGTGATGACGCGTTTGCAGCTCTGCTCGTTGATGGGCATCGACGAGGAAACGGCTCGGCGGGTTCGGACGGAACCGAAGAGCAATGCGAAGGGCGGGACGGTGCTTGCTGAACTTAAGCGGGCTTCACTGGTGACTCGCCTCCCAAAACAAGTTCGCCGCGGCCGCGATCGCCGTGGCGGTTGGAAGACCGTGGATTTGTATCTGTTGAAATCAGGAGTGGAACCGAATCATGAGCAAAGGCAATCGCGCGCTTCGACTGAGTGAGGTCGATGAGACTGTTCAAACCGAAAACGACATCGCGTCGTGGCAAGCTGGCCTGCGGGCGGCGATGTATGACGCGATCACGGAGGAAGACGTGAGCGCGATCGTAAAGCGGCAAGTTGAGAAGGCCAAGGAGGGTGACGCCAAGGCGATCGAGTTCGTGTTCGGCCAGGTGCTTGGGACCAAGCGGGCGGTCACGATCAACCAAACCACCAACCAGGTCGTCACGGATGTGGAGACGGCGCTCGCATTGCTCGCGGCGAGTAGGTTTGGCGATGGGTTTGCAATCGGATCAGCCGCCGGAGCTGCTGGCGATCGCGGAGTCGAAGGACGCTGAGGATGCGGTTCGTCGTCAGTTGTGTCGTCAGCGATGCCAGGCGATGGAAGAACGGCTGCGGGAGATCGGGTTCGCTCCCGGTACGTCCTACTGGGCCGTTGCGCTTTTGATCGCTCGGGTCAGCGATGGATGGCGACCGTTGGTGCGGACGCTCGACAAGCTTGCG
>JBCBLJ010000782.1:0-3935 GCA_038520195.1 Planctomycetota bacterium | reverse complement strand
CACCGATTCTTTTCCGACTGGGACTCGCGCGAGAGAACTGGCGGGTGTTGGTGACCCAGTTCAGCGACAGCTTCTGCCACGTTGCGGGGCGTCCCGAACGAGTGAACGCACTACGCAGTCATCGCACACTTCGGCGTTTCAACCTACGCCCGTTGGGAAGGCAACTGCTAGCGGCTTGAGGACCGGAGCCGTCCAAAGCTTAGGCCATGACGGAGGCTCCACTCCGGGATTCTCGACCATTGTGATGAAGGTTCGCAGCGCGGACCGAACCTTTTATAAACCTGTGTCTTATTGCTTCCGTGCATGTGCATTCGATGTCGGTCCCATGTTGATCTGCGGTCTGATCAGTCATCGGTCCCGCGATATCCATGTCCATGCCACAGTGCATAGCATCCTCATAGGTGGCAGCGCGGGGACAGAGCACTTCGCCAGCGAGTGCCGCGACGAGTTCCCTGACTCGAGTGGATACGATGGTCCCCTTGCTCGGCCTCGGTGGCGATGAGGACTGTCACTCACGAGTGCTCTGTCCCCGGAGCACCGTCCCTGCCTAAGTGCTCTATCCCCAGCGCTGGGACTGGTTAAACGCTTTGTCCCCAGCGCTGGACTGGAGCACCCCATGTCACAAGAGTGCTCTGTCCCCGGAGCACCGTCACTCACGAGTGCTCTGTCCCCGGAGCACCGTCACTCACGAGTGCTCTGTCCCCGGAGCACCGTCACTGGTTGAGTGCTCTGTCCCCAGCGCTGGATTGGTGAAGTGCGCTGGACTGGTGAAGTGCCCTGTCCCCACTGTTCCCAGCGCTGGGATTCCTTCGGCGCTTGGGTTCTCCTACTCGACGAACTCGCTCGGGAGCTCGTATTTGCCTTCCGATGCGGCTCGGGTCGTGATCAGAATCTCTGTTTCGCTTGGTGATTTGCCTTGCGGAGACACCACCCAAACGAGAGTCTGTTTGGGGTCTTTGGGACCCGTCGCCGTCTTGTCGGGATTCGCTCCGAGCACAAGATCGGTTAAGACACTTCGTAGGGGGGCATCGCTCTTTTGGAAGCCGCGTATCTGCTGATTTTGAGTGATCCCGCTCAACTCCAAATCTCCCCCGATGATTCGGACTTTGGGCATCGTCGCACCGGCCGGTAGTGACTGAGAGAATTCATCGCTGACCGCTGCGATGGCGAATTGAAGTGACTCTTGCGTGAACGAGATCGACATCGGACGATTCAGCATGTCCTCAACCGACAGAGAGGTCGTTGTTGGCGTGGACTCGGCGACGAGCTCGCCAGGCGCAGTATTCATCGCAAGTAAGCTCGCCAAGGAAACTTGCGCCGCGGCGTCGGTCGGAAGATAGGTCGACGCGACCACGGTGTCGTCGATGATGGTGCTGCGCGTATGATCTCCGACAAACCGCAGCATCATCGGCAAGCGATTTGCAAGCAGACGCCAGGATGGATCTGGCACCGACCGTAAGATAAAGTCGTCGGCCCAATCGGGCCAAGTCTCCACTACGTCGCGGAAAGACTTTAACAATGTTGAAGGTGTCGCGCCGCCACTGATCGCCTGCCTCAGTTCCAAATAGATGTTCGAACCGGTCGCGGTCGCGGCAAACGTGACCGCACCGACATCGGGGATCAGCCAACGTTTTGCGGGTTCTTGAAACTCGGGGGCGGCCGAACGCAGCAATTCGCGGCCGTCGGCGAACAAGAAGTTGGGTGTCATCAGGATCATCAGATCGCTTTCGGAGCTGGATTGATCCCAGAGCGTTTGCAACGAACGAGTGAGAGGGATGGTTCCCCCGTCGTTTTCCGCGACTTCCCGAATCCGCTTGAGGGGCCCGACTGCGAATCCTTTCACCTCGGCGTCCCGTTCAACCTTGCCTTTCTCACCTCCGGAAACGAAATACGCATCGGAGTCCAACTCCTCTCCCGCGTAAACCGTGAAGCCTTCGGGCGTCCGCGACTCGAACGCTTCCCAGCTTTTGGTGAGGACCGCGATCGAGACTGGTTCTTTCAGTTCGATCGCAAGCGAGACTTCGGGCCACCCGCCGTCGCCGGGGAACAACGCCGCCGTGCATCGCTGGATGTTGGACTCAGACACGCCCGCCCGCGATGTGGCGAGCCCGACTAACCTCTCGATTTCGGTTCCAAAGGCCGAGCGGAGCGGTGACCAATCCGACGACTCCACCACTCGCGACAACGAAATCGAGACGATGCCTGCGGGTCCGGGCGGCAACAACTCGAGCGACGGCGGCTGACTATCGAAAGCGTGAGGTGGCACCCACAGCAATCGATCGCTTTGAACAACGGAGTAGCCGTTGACCGACTCGGGTTCCTTCAACGTGTTCTCGCGTCGCGCTTCTCCCACCGACGGGACGTTGCGAAGCGCCGCGGCGGTTGGACGCGGTCTCGGTTTCTTTCCCTCTTGCGGGTCTCGGCCTCGCAACGCGATGGCAAGTCCCAGCATCAGTACCGGCAAGACCATCATGCCGGCCAGAATGGGAACTCGATTCTTCTTGCGCTTGCGGCGTCGGCGCACAGAGCGGGAAGCGGTTTCGTTGCCCGGCTCATCGTCGGCGTCCGCCACCGGTGGTGGAGAAGGAGGCGCGGTGCCGACGCTCTCGTTCGCGACGGGCGTGGCCGTCGCATCGCCGGACGCCACTTGCAACGGTCTCTCCGTAGCCGGGGGCGATGCCGTTGGCGATGCGATGGATTCTTGATGCAAAGAACCCTCGTCCCGTGCCGCCCGAGATAGCGCCGGTTGGGGGGCTTCCACCTCAGACTTGGGTTTGGCCGGAGGCTTCGGCTCAGACGCGGCCTTGGTCTTTCGAGTTCGTCGCGAGGCCTTCTTCTTTTCCGATCGTGCGACCTTCGAAGAATCTTGCTCTTCTGTCTGCGATGCCGCAGCTCGATCCTCCGCGATGACCTGAGGCGGCGCCTCGGCCGGTTGGCTCTCGTTGTCTTGGGGCGCCTTTGGGCTCGCCGCAGGCGGCGCGGTGGGCGGCGTAACCGGCGCTGAGATGACCCGCTGCAATGCCAACGTGCTATCCGATCCGGGCAGCAGCTCGTCAACTCTCTTAAGTGCATCAGCGAAGGCCTGGGCGGTCGGAAACCGTGACTGCGGGTCCTTCGCCATCGCGTAAGCCAGCACGCGCAGGATCGGATCCCCTTCGGCTCCCTGTTCGGCGGCTTGACGCAGTGGAGCGGGGACTTCGAAGCGATGTTGCGGAAACAGCTTGAGGTTATCCGTCCCAGGGAAAGGGCGTTGTCCCAAAATCGCGGTGTAAAGGACGCAGCCGAGCGAGTACACATCGGACTGGGGTGTGGCGACGGTTCCCGGTTCGGCCAGTTCGGGTGCGGCGTAGGCAGCGGTGGGCTCGATTCGCTCGATCCAACTTCGTGCCGGGTCGTCGTGTGGAGAGTGCGGGGCCGACGACGGGTCGCGAAGGAGTCGGATGAGCCCCTTTTTGTCTGTGATCCAAATGTGGTCGCATCCGATCGCGCCATGCGCGAGAGGGCGATTGTCCTCCGATCGCGCTTCGTGAAGCTTGCTCAGTGCCGCGGCGATGTCGACGCCGATTCGAATGGCGTGTTTGGGCGAAAGTTTTTTTTCGGAACCGAGACGTTGCCAAAGCGACTGTCCCATGGGAAGCGGCGAGAATATCTCGACGGTCTTTTCTTGGTCCGCGGCCGACGCACCTCCGCTCAATTCGATGGCTTGCAGCGTTTCGGAAGAGACCTTCGCGTGCGTGCGAAGCCAACCTTGCATTTTGCCGTCGAGCGCTGAGAGCGGAACTCGGAGAAGAAACCCGTGTCGCCTCGGTTGTCCTTCTTCGGTCACCGCTGTGTGAGCCGGAATCCAGTGACTCAGAGGTCGCACCGGCTGATCATTGCACATCACGAACCCGCCGACACGAATCGTTGGCGGTTTTTCGCCTCGCAATGCGTTG
>JBCBLJ010001124.1:0-1995 GCA_038520195.1 Planctomycetota bacterium | reverse complement strand
GAAGACTGCTCGCATTTAGCGCCGACGAGACGAGCCTCACGCTGTTTGGTGCCAATTCACGCCGCGCGGACTACTCGATTGAAGACCTGACTGCGGTTGATCCTCCCAAAGTCTCCGGCTGCATCGCGGTCGCCCAGGTTGCACGCGACCGGAGCTGGCGCCTTGAACTCCCCAGCCCCGCGAAACGGACCTCCGTGAGTGTCGTTGGTGTCGACTACTCGCATCCCCTTCGAGACTTTCCGAGCGTCGCCAAGTATTCCGCAGAACTTGGATGGGTCGCCGTCGGATTCAAAGACGGATCGGTGGAACTCCATTCGACCCGTGAAGACTCGTTAGTCCACACGCACCTCGGACCTGCCGATCAGTGGACCGCCGTCGCCGTTAGTCAGGACGGTTCCAAATTTGCACTGGGCGCGAAGAACGGGCAGGTTCAGCTATTCGACGCCTACACTCGAACCAGACTTGAGTCGGGTGAATCCACGGAAGTCCGCAATCACAACTACGCGATCGAGTTCCTCAACTTCTGTAATCAGGACCAGCACCTGGTTTCCTTCGACGGAACCTCCTTGGTCGTCGCCAATGTTGCCGACGTGAGTTCACACCGTTCATTCCCCGCCTCCACTCCCGTCGTGTGTTCGCGTGAGGCAGCGGTTTGTTGTTACCTCACTGATTCGGGAGTCGTCTTGTACGATGCCCGAGACGATAGCCAGCGAGTGTTTGAGACATCGTCCGACTCCGTGCTGTTGGCACTGCTACCCGATGCGAGTCGACTCGCCATTCTGGATGGATCAAACCTCCGCATCCATAACGGTCGGACCGGTGCGCTGGAATTCGAGCGGCAACTCACCGAGAATGGTCGGTTTGCCACGCTGTGTTTCCTCGCGCGAAATCGCCTGCTCATCGGAGGCGAACCGTCGCTGCTCGTCACGATCGATCCGTATAGGCAAACCCGCTTGGATTCCAGGCCAAGGCTCTCAACGCTGGTCTCCACCCACTCGAACCGTTTCACCCTGGTCAACGGCGCTGTTCACCGCCTCGATGCGACGGGGAAACCCCTCGCTCTGTCCGAACAACGATGGCCACGTGATGCGGTCCCCCTGGACTTCGATGTGACCCCCAACGAGCGCTACTTCATGTCGGTCGATGGGACCGGCGAAGTGACGGTGACCAGACCATCCTCCGGGGATGGCCTGGACGTGCCATAACCGATACGCGGCCGATGCGACGATCACGCCGCGTCACCGCGGTTAGCTCACTTCATCGTCGTCGTCATCACCGAAGAGGTCAATGGCGATGCCGTTCTCATTCAGCATTCGGAAGTCGCTGATCGTGCCGTGGAAGTAGTGCTCCAGCCGGTCGGCGTCTTGGCGGGCTCGCCATTGGCTTGCCGCGATGATCAGTGAGTTGTCGTTGCCGGCCAACCCTCCGGAGTACTCATCGCTGTCGGCGAGTTGACCATTGAGGAACAATCGCATCCCGCCATCGCCAAACTCGAAGCGCATCGAGTAGTCCGTGTTGGACTGAATGACTTCGGAACGCAAGTAATAGCTTCGGTTGGCACTTTGAAGCCGAATCTCAACGCGGCCGTCGATGATGCTTGCCGTCAGGTGTCCGCCTGCATCGAACCCTGAGTTGTCCTTGCTGAACAACGTTTGACGTTCGAACGCATCGTAGGTGTTGAACTGCAGCTCAAACGCTCCTGTATCGAGTTCCTGCTCTGCACTGTGAGTCACCTCGATGAACTGGTCAACGCCGTTAAAGAAGTTCTGATTCCCGGCACCGAAGTCGTAGGGCGTAACCGCTTCGCTGAAGATCACCTCGCCGAACCGATCCGCGATCCGGACATCACTGATCCGTCCTGTGAAGAACTGACGCAGGTTGTTGTTCGTGCCAGCTTGGCTCTTCCAGGCGTTCGCCCCGATCACGAAGTCCTCCACATTGCCGAGACCTCCCGAAGTCGCTCCGAGTCCGCCCGAATAGTGGTTCGTCGCGACG
>JBCBLJ010000807.1:0-3831 GCA_038520195.1 Planctomycetota bacterium | reverse complement strand
TCCCTTGAACATCATGTGCTCGAGGAAATGGCTGAGTCCTGATTGTGGATCAAGCTCGTTCCGAGACCCAGCGCGGACGAAGTAGCCCATCGCCATCGAGTAACCTCGGGGGTCAACTTCCGCGACGACACGGAGGCCATTGGCGAGTGTGGCTTGTTTGAATTCGGACATGGCGAAGCTGAATGGCGACGGCAACGGCAGGGAAAAGACACTCGGCGTGTTGTCAAAGATGGACGACAAGAGGTTCGGGACCGAGCGTGACGACTCGAAAGTCTTTCGGCGGGTTGCGATCCCAGTAGTCTCTGACCGCATCGAGCGTGAGTGATTCGATTAGCGCACTGAGTTCCTCGGTCGGCATGGCTCGGCCGAGTTGATAACGATCACTCGCCAGGGAACTGGCCCTCGAGGCGCTGGATTCCTGTTCCATGATCAGCAGACTCTCAATGCGGACCTTCCACCGATCGAGTTCGGCGACGCTGAGGTCTTCCGTAAGGCACTTGATCTCGCGGAACGTCACGTCAAACGTTTCCTGAATCTTGTCCGGAGTACTACCGGCATAGCCGAAGACCCCACCGGCATTGATCAGTGAGTGGCAGCTCGCCGAGACGGTGTAGCAAAGACCTCGCTTTTCGCGAACACGATCAAACAGTCGGCTGCTCATGCCATCGCTAAGGATTCCGATGCCCGCGCGCATCCGAAAGTAGTCCGGATGACCGTAGGGGATATTGGGAAACGAGAAGGCGAGATGCGTTTGCGCACTGTCGGCTTCGAGATGTTCGTAGACCGATTCGCCTTCGGGTTCAGGTGCCGGGTCGACCTCGGCGGACTTCCAATCACCAAATGCCGCTTCAATGTCGTCGATGACCGCGTCGGCGTCGACGTTTCCCGCGACCGAGACGATTGCACCCCCGGCATGGTAGTGGGATTGGTAAAAGTCTCGTACGTGATCGGCGTTGATCGAGCTGAGAGACTCCATCGTCCCATGGCCACCACGACCGAGACGCGGCCCATAGTGCAACTCGCGGAGTCGACGCATGACGCGCTGCGTGGGTTCATCCTCGATGGCACGCAGTTCGTGCATCATCATCATCCGCGCGTCATCCAATTGGTCGGCCGGCAGGTGTGGTCGACGGACGACGTCGGCGTAAAGCCGGATCCCCTCGGGCAGCGATTCGGCAGGCATCGCGGCGCCGAAAGAAACCGTCGGCGTCGCGACGCCGCTTGTGCGATCGATTCCGAGATTGTCTTGAATCGCGACGAGGTCGCGACTGGAATGGTGACCGGCTCCGCGTTGAACCATTTCGCAGACCATCGACGCGAGTCCGGATTGGTCCTGGGCTTCGTTTTGGATGCCGGCTCGGATCGAAAGCGTGAAGGCCGCCGTTCGCAGCCAGGGCATCGGTTGGACGAGGATCGTCAAACCATTTTCAAGTTCACGCGTGACAATCTCGCCGGCGGTCGATTCGACGTCGCTGATGGGTGACATGAGGTAGGCCGGAGGCAAACTCGAGGGTTCTAGATCTTCAGGGAGACCACTTCAACGGTTTTCACGCGACCGATCAACGTGTGGCTGCTGACGTCGTCGACGTGGACGTCCAGTAGCTGGCCGGCTTGGCGACGGTTCCCATCAAAAACCACGATTCGGTCGCAGTGCGTTCGTCCGGTCATCTGAATCACCGGGCTGTCCGGGGCGGCGTCTGCCGCCTTCTTGCTGGGACCTTCAACGAGCACCTGGACATCGCGTCCGAGGAGCTTCGCATTTTCTTCCTTTGCGATTCGATTCTGCACTTCGAGCAATCGGTGATTTCGCTCGGCTTTCACCTCGCGCGGAACATCGTCGGGGAGCCTTTCGGAGGCTTTGGTTCCCGGTCTCACGCTGTACTGAAAAATGAAGCTGTTCTTGAAGCGACATCGTTCGACCAGCGAAACGGTTTTCTCAAAGTCCTCGTTGGTTTCACCGCAAAAACCAACGATGAAATCACTGCTAACGGCCGCTTCGGGCAAGATCGACTCGATCCGCTCGAACATTTCCATGTAGTCGGCGATGGTGTAGCCGCGTTTCATCCGCTTGAGCACTTCATCGCTACCGCTTTGAGCGGGCACATGCAGATAAGGCGAGACTTTCGGTAGATCGCGAACCGCAACCAACAATCGTTCCGTCATGTCTTTGGGGTAGTTGGTCACGAACTTGATTCGGTCGATCCCCTCCACCTCGTGCAACTGTTCCAGCAACGCCGTCATGTCGGTCGTCAGACCCTCGGATGTGAACTTGTAGCTGTTGACGGTTTGGCCAAGGAGTGTGATCTCGCGACAGCCCTGTTCGGCGAGCACGCGGGCTTCGGAGAGAATTTGTTGGGGTGGGCGTCCCTGCTCGGGGCCGCGTGTGTTTGGCACGACACAGTACGTGCAAAACTTGTCACAGCCGATTTGTATTCGCAGGTACGCCTGAAACGGCGTCGGACGCATCGCGGGGTCACGAAGCGGATCAAACGTCTCGTGACTTCTCGCCACGATCGCGTGCTTGTCATCTTTGCGTCCGAGCGAGACGGCCATCTGGCGACCTTCTCCGCCGCGAATCTTGTCGATCAAATCCGGAATGGTGTGCAGTTGACCGGGGCCGACGACCATGTCGACGTACGGGGCTCTCTTAAAGATGATTTCTTGGTCTTTCTGAGCCATGCAGCCCATCACACCGATCAGTTTGTCCGGGTCACGTTCCTTCGTCTCACGCACCTTGCCCAGCGCGCTGTAGATTTTTTCCTCGGCATGTTCACGAACACTGCAGGTGTTGTAGAAGATGCAGTCGGCTTCCTTGGCAGACTCGACCACGGTGTAGCCGTGTCGCTTGAGGTCCGCGATCACCATCTCGCTGTCCAGAACATTCATCTGGCAACCGACGGTTTTGATGTAGACGCGTTTTGTCATGATGTTTCGCGACCGGACGCGGGGTCGCCGCGAGCGAAGGGTGGTCCGTCTGGTTAGCTAACCGGAACCTCGCGACGTTTCGGCTTGTAAATCTCGGTTGCGGTTCCGAAGTGGACTTCGCCCGCGTTCATCAGTGTTTCACTGAGCGTCGGGTGCGGGTGAACGCTATCGGTGACGTCGTGGACTTCGCATCCCATTTCGATGGCGAGAACAGCCTCGGCGATCAACTCTCCGGCGCCAGAGCCGACGATGCCACAGCCGACAACGCGGTGGGTCTCGGGATCGACGAGCCACTTTGTCAGGCCTTCGGTGATTCCGAGTGCCTGGGCACGACCGCTGGCAGCCCAGGGGTAGACTTCGACCTCAACGGCCCGACCTTCGGACTTGGCTTCGGTTTCGGTAAGACCCGCCCAAGCGATTTCGGGATCGGTGAAAACCACTGCCGGGATTGCCGATTTATCAAAAGAAGAAGCCTTGCCCGCGACGACTTCTGCGGCGACGCGGCCCTCGTGGGTCGCTTTATGGGCAAGCATCGGGTCGCCGGCGACATCACCGATGGCCAAGATGTGTGGGTCCGCGGTTCGTTGCTGCACGTCACACTCAACGAATCCGCGATCGTTGACGACTACGCCTGTATTTTCCAATCCAATGTCGCGAGTCACGGGGCGTCGTCCGATGCTCACGAGCACGCGATCAAATCGCTCATGACCGAAGTGGGCGGGGCCTTCGAACGTCACTTCCACCCCACCGTCGACTTCGGCCATCGAACCGACGCGCGTATCGACAAGCTTTGTGATGGCCGAGTGCTACTCAATACGCGCGTCGGTTCGATGGCCGAAGTCGACGGTGGGGTGGAAGTGACGTTCGAAGGCCCCGCCCACTTCGGTCATGAGCGATTTGATCGCG